>NZ_JBQSVT010000003.1:0-158610 GCF_052376555.1 Specibacter sp. AOP5-B1-6 | reverse complement strand
TCAGCGTGTGGAAGGGCTTGAGCCGCTCGATGTTCTGTGTGAACGGGGCGTAGCGCCGCCCGCCCGTCTCCGAGCCCGACCATTCCGGCGAGCTGATGACGGGAACCGGCCCGGCCTGGGTCATGGCGAAGGAGATGTGCTTTTCTTCGCTGCCCTCGGCCAGGTCCACCAGCCTCATGCCGGTCTTGCGTTCCATTTCCTTGAAGCCGTGCACGGCCAGCTGGCCGTTGGTGGTGCCCGAGAACGTCAGGATGGCCTCCGCCAGCTTTGCGTCCGTGTCGATGGCGGGCCGGCCGTGGGCGGCGCCGCCCATCATGACGCCGTTGACCTTGCCCAGATGCTCCAGTGCCTTGTCCAGTTTGTAGGTGATGTCCTTGACGGTGAAGCCGAGTTTCTCCGCCAGAGGTCCGACGGCGGTGAGCTTGTTGGCGATGGCCGTGTAGTCCCGCTCCACAACGGTGAAGTTCGGCATGTTTTGGCCGGGGACGCCGTCGATTCCCTCCTTGCGCCAGTCGCGGACCACACCGCCGGGCTGGGCGATTTGGCCCACGGTGTCGTGAATGAGCGGGACGCTGACAAGGTCCTTGCGCGTGCCCAGGTGTTTCACCGACTGGCGGGAGAGTTCCTGCGCGAGCAGGTGGAACAGCTCAAAGTCGGTCTTGGTCTCCCACGGCGGGTCGATGGCGGGGGTGAAGGCGTGCACAAAGGGGTGCATGTCGGTGGAGGAGAGATCGTGCTTCTCGTACCAGGTGGCCGCCGGAAATACGACGTCGGAGAGCAGGGTGGTGCTTGTCATGCGGAAGTCGGCGGACATCAGGAAGTCCAGTTTCCCTTCCGGGCCTTCCTCATGCCATTTCAAATCCCGTGGCTTCAGCGATTCGTGGCTGTCCCGGCCCATCACGTTGTTGTGGGTGCCGAGGAGGTTCCGCAGGAAGTACTCATTGCCCTTCGCGGAGGAACCAAACAAGTTGGAACGCCACAAAATCAAGGTGCGTGGCCAGTTTTCCGGGGCGTCGATGTCCTCGATGGCCGGATTGATGCTCCTGTTCATGAGCGAGCGTGCCACCCACGTCTTCTCATCGGGCGCCTCGCCGGCGGCCACCGCGGCGATGGCCTTGTCGGCCAGATCGAGGGGGTTGGAATCGAACTGCGGGTAGAACGGCATCCAGCCGAGACGGACAGACTGGGCCAGGGCATCGGCGGTGTGCATCCCGTCAAGGTTGCCCGTGGACAGCGGCGACTTCAGCGCATCCGCCGAATAGCCGTCCTGCCGCCACTGGTCGGTGTGCATGTACCAGTAGCCGGTGCCGATCATGGTGCGCGGCGGGCGCGACCAGTCAAGGCCGTTGGCCAGCGACACCCAGCCGGTGATGGGGCGGCACTTTTCCTGCCCCACATAGTGTGCCCAGCCGCCGCCGTTGCGGCCCATGCAGCCGGTCAGCATGACAAGGGCCAGAATGGCCCGGTACGTGGTGTCGCCGTGGAACCACTGGCAGATGCCGGCGCCCATGATGATCATGGAACGGCCCTTGGACTGCTCCGCGTTGCGGGCAAATTCGCGGGCCACCCGGATGCAGGCCACGGCCGGGACCGAGGTGATCTCTTCCTGCCAGGCCGGGGTGTAGGGGATGGAAACGTCGTTGTAGTCCTTGGCCCAGTCGCCCGGCAGCCCGTCGCGGCCCACGCCGTACTGGGCCAGCATCAGGTCGTACACGGTGGTGACAAGGTGGCCGTCAACGATTTTTGCGGGCACGCCGCGGCGCATGATGGTGCCTGCGCCCTCGGGGTCTTCAAAACAGGGCAGCAGGATTTCCACCGACTCGCCGGTGACTTCGTCCAGGCTCAGCGCCGGGTCGATCCCTTCGAGGTCGAGGTTCCATTTGCCCTCGCCCGTCTTGGAATACCTGTGCCCCATGGTGCCGTTGGGGACGATGGCCCGGCCGGTGACCTTATCAAGGAGCATGGTCTTGAATGCGGCATCTTCCTGGGTCTCCTGGCCGGGGACGAACGCGGCGGTGAGGAATTTCCCGGGACAGTACGTGCCGTCGTCGTTCTTCTCGAGGCGGACCAGGAAGGGGAGATCGGTGAACTGGCGGACGTAGCCCTGGAAGAACGGCACCTTCCGGTCGACAAAGAATTCCTTCAGCGTCACGTGGCCCATGCCCATGGCGAGTGCGGCGTCGGTGCCGGCCTGGGCGGGGAGCCATTCGTCGGCGAACTTCGTGTTGTCTGCGTAGTCCGGGCTGACGGCGATGACCTTCGTGCCGCGGTACCGGACCTCCGTCATCCAGTGGGCGTCGGGGGTGCGGGTGACGGGGACGTTGGAGCCCCACATCATGAGGTAGGTGGCGTCCCACCAGTCGCCGGATTCGGGGACGTCCGTCTGGTCGCCAAAAACTTGCGGGCTGGCGACGGGAAGGTCGGCGTACCAGTCATAGAAGGAGGTCATGACGCCGCCAATGAGCTGCACAAAGCGGGTTCCGATGGCGTGGCTGACCATGGACATCGCCGGGATCGGGGAGAAGCCCGAACAGCGGTCGGGGCCGTAGCTCTTGATGGTGTTCACGTGCGCGGCGGCGGCAATTTCCAGTGCTTCGGCCCAGGACGTGCGGACCAGGCCGCCCTTGCCGCGGGCGTTTTGGTACCTCTTGCGTTTCTCGGGGTCGCCGGCCACTTCGGCGAACGCCAGGACAGGGTCCTTCAGGCGCTGTTTCGCTTCGCGGTACATTTCCACGAGCACGCCGCGGGCGTAGGGAAACCTGACCCGGGTGGGGGAGTAGGTGTACCAGGAGAAGGCCGCGCCGCGGGGGCATCCGCGGGGTTCGTATTCGGGGCTGTCCGGACCCACGCTGGGGTAGTCGGTTTGCTGGGACTCCCACGTGATGATGCCGTCCTTGACGTACACCTTCCACGAACACGAGCCCGTGCAGTTGACCCCGTGGGTGGAGCGGACCACCTTGTCGTGGCTCCACCTGTCGCGGTAAAAGATGTCACCGGCCCGGCCGCCCTCCCGGAACACGGCGCGGGAGTCTGCGCTCTCATCCCACTTGGTGAAGAAGCGGCCCAACTTTAACATCGCGTCCGACGCCGGACCATCAAGCCCGGCGACAAAGCTTTCAGCTGTCATGGCCTCACCCTAGGTGGCGCTTCGGCTGAATTCTAGAGCGTGGGCATTAGTCAACACATAGTTGATCTATTTCTTGCCCAAACCATGCGAGTTTGATGTTGGTGGCAGCTTTCCGGAACTGACTCCGCGGTGACTTCGCAGTTGTGTGGGGCGGGGATTAGTTGCGGCGGAAGGCCAGATCGAAGATGAGGCGCCCTGCCTTGTGCGCCTTGTTCTCAAAACTGGTCAGAATGCGCCCGTCAAAGCGGGGCGCCCAGCCACCAATCTCGTCCGGCTCGTCGCTTTGTTCGCAGTCCACGCCGCTGAGCCGCGCTTGGCTGAGCGGGCTTTCGGAACCGGTGCGCTCGCCGTCGTGCACGTTGGTGAAGTCCGCCGCCGCGCTGCCAACTTCGAGCATTTGCTCGGCGTAGGCGGACCAGTCGGTGGCCAGACGCCAGGTGCCGCCGGGGGCGAGCACGCGGGCAACGAGCGGGGCGAAGTTGTCGTTCACCATGCGCCGCTTGTTGTGCTTGGTCTTGTGCCAGGGATCGGGGAAGAATACCCAGACTTCGCTCACCGAACCGGCCGACAGCATCGACCTGAGGACCTCGGGTGCGTTCGCCTGGACCACACGGACGTTGCTGATCTTGTTGGCGACGAGCTTTTGGATGGTCTGGGCCAGGCCGGGTGTGTAGACCTCCACGGCCAGGAAGTCCTTGTCCGGGTTTTCCAGGGCGGCGTGGATGACGGCGTCGCCCAGGCCGGAGCCGATTTCGACGACGAGCGGGGCTGTGCGGCCGAACTCCTCCACGGCGTCAAAGACGTACTCCGGGTGGACGGACGTGTCGGCGATGTGGCGGGGAATGTCCACGGCCAGGTAGGCGGAGTGTTCGTCCCAGGCCTTTTGGCGCTTGCCCTGCAGGCGGGTGCCGCGGCGCACAAATGACACTGTCTGCCTGCGGTATGTGCCCTCGGCGGCCTGGGTGCCCGGCGTGACGGGGCGGGCGGTGCCGTCGTCCGTGCGGGGTGCACGCTGCGCGTCTTGTGCGGCAACGTCTGCAAGTTCGGATGCGTCGGCGGGCGCGGCGGGGGATTCGGGGCTTGAAGCTGGGGTTTCACTCATCGGGGTTAAGGATACCGGGCTTCTTGCGGCTCCCGGGAACCGTCCCGGGGCGCTCCATCGGCCCGGAGCCGGCCCGGCGGCCGGGACCTCTCACGCAAGAGCGTCCAAGCCGCGAACCAGCTGTTGCCCAACAGCTGGTTCGCGGCTTAGGCGCTGGCACGTGGCTTGGGCGGGTGCCGACACGCGGCTTGGGCGCTGAAACGTGGTCTGGGCGGGTGCGGCGACCACGGCGGAAGGTGAGATGCGGCACTAAGGTGAGTGTCCGGCGTCGTACCGCTGCTAGAATGGGAATACTTAATGCGCATCTAGCGCATTCTGCGTCGATGAACGCATGCAACTTGTCCCGCACGGTTTTGCTTCAAAGCAACTCGCGGTTGACACGCTCTGGCATTGAATCGGCGAACCCGCGGTCAAAACTGCTCGCGGGACGTTGAACCGCCTTACGAAAGATTCCCTCTTTACATGACGACTTTTGCTGCCCTTGGTGCGCCCAAGGAAATTGTTGCTTCACTCTCTGCCCAGGGCATTGACGAAGCATTCCCCATTCAGGTCAAGACCCTTCCCGACACACTCGCAGGACGCGACGTGTTGGGCCGCGGCCGCACCGGCTCCGGCAAGACCATTGCCTTCGCCATCCCCCTCGTGGCCCGTCTGGCCGAGCGCGAAGCCCCGTACTTCCGCAAGCCCGGCCGCCCCATGGGCCTGGTGCTGGCACCGACCCGTGAGCTGGCCACCCAGCTGAACAACACCATCGAGCCGCTCGCCAAGTCCATGGGCTTGAACACCACAGTCATTTACGGCGGCGTGTCACAGGCCCGCCAGGAAAAGGCCCTGCGCGCCGGCGTTGACATTGTCATTGCCTGCCCGGGCCGCCTCGAAGACCTCATGAAGCAGCGCATTGTGTCGCTGGAAAACGTTGAGATCACCGTGCTTGACGAGGCCGACCACATGGCCGACCTCGGCTTCCTGCCTGTCGTCAAGCGCCTGCTGGACACCACCCCCACGCAGGGCCAGCGCATGTTGTTCTCCGCAACGCTGGACAATGGCGTGGACAAGATTGTCCAGCGCTACCTCTCCAACCAGCTCACCCACTCGGTGGACGAGGCCAAGGCCGCCGTTTCCACCATGGAGCACCACGTGCTTGTCGTTGGTGACCAGACGGTGAAGAAGCAGGTCATTGTTGAGCTGGCATCCGGTGAAGGCCGCCGCATCCTGTTCATGCGCACCAAGCACCACGCCCGCAAACTGGCCAAGACCTTGACCGACGCCGGCATCCCCGCCGTCGACCTGCACGGCAACCTTTCGCAGAACGCCCGCGACCGGAACCTGGCCGAGTTCTCCACCGGTGGCGTGCGCGTCCTGGTCGCCACCGATGTTGCCGCCCGCGGCGTGCACGTTGATGACATCGAACTGGTCATCCACGTTGACCCGCCCACAGAGCACAAGGCATACCTGCACCGTTCAGGCCGTACCGCCCGTGCAGGGTCAGACGGCGTGGTTGTCACCTTGACGCTCCCGGAGCAGCAGAGCGACGTCAAGAAGCTCATGCGCGCAGCAGGCGTCGACGTGAACTTTGAGCGCGTCACCACCAGCTCACCGGTCATCGCCTCGTTGGTGGGCGATGTGGCCGACAAGATCGACCCGCGCACCCGCGCCGCGCTGCTCGCAGCCAAGCAGCCGGCCCAGGGCGGCGGCACCTCCAACGGTGCCAACGCCCAGCGCAAGCGTTCCGTCCGTTCCGGCGCAGCCCCCACAGCCGGTGGCCGTGGCGGCCGCGGCGGACGTGGCCGCGTTGCCTCCGAAGGCGGCTCGCGTGAAGGCTCGCGTGAAGGCTCGGCGGGCAACCGTCCAGAGCGTCGCGACGGCCAGGGTGCACGCCAGGGCGGCTCCGGCCGTCCGGCACGTTCAGGCGAGGGCCGTCCGGCCCGTTCAGGCGAGGGCCGTCCGGCCCGCGACAACGACGTGGCCCGCGGCAAGCGCGCCCCCCACGCCGGTGGTTCACGCGAAGGTGCCCGCGAGGGTGCCGGCGCGCGCAGCAGCTCCAACGTTGCCTGGTCCTCGAACACCGGCGGCACCTCCGGCGGCAGCTACAACGCCAATGGCGGCGGCTCGACCCGCTCCGGCGGACCCCGCCGCGCGTCGGCACCGGCCTCCAACCAACGCCGGGGCCGCTAGTCCCCAGCTCCTCCCAACCTCCAGCCGCCGGCGCGTCTGAAGGTTGGGCCCCTCGGAGCTGTGGGCCCACCCACTCGCTCCCCGCAGGGTGCCGCTGACGCGTACCCCTATGGGGCCCCTGGCGAGCGTGGGCCCATTTCCTGAACTGAGCTGACCCGCAACAAACGGCCACAATGTGCCGTTGCTGCGGGTCATTTCCGTTTAACCCCGGCAAGCACGACGGCGGGGAGTCGGCTGGGTTTTTTCGTCCGCCGCGATGCGCGGAGACCCGGGCAGTGCAAGATGCGTACGGTAGCGGGGCAACGGGACCGGGCTAAAGCAGGACGTGTCCCTCGACGCAGAGAGTGACGTGACCGCCAACCCAGATCGCTTCACCTTCAACGCTGATGTGCACGCGGCCCTCCCTGCCCAGGACGGTTCCCTGGGAGGCCACATATTCCGGCGGTGCGATGCCTGTGTCGGCCATCCAACGGGCAAGGCCGGCGTTGAGGCTGCCGGTCACGGGGTCCTCCCACACTGCATCCCCGCCAAAGAACGCACGCACCTCGAAGTCGGTTCCGGCCTCAGGTCTGCAGGGGCCCACCACGCCAATTTCAAGGTCACCCAAATTTCCGGGATCCGGGCGCAGCGCTAAAACTTGTTCCGCCGACTCCAGCCGGACGCCGATCCACCTGGGCCCGTTGACCAGCCAGGAAGCGTCCAGGAGATGGTCCCGGTGAATTTCCAAAACATGGGCGATGCGCTGCAGGTCCGCTTCGGCGACCGGCTCGTAACGGGTCAGGGGCGGTGCCTCAAACGCCAAGTGGCCGTCGGCAAAGCGGACCGAAACAAGCCCGGCCCCGCATTCCTGCATGATCACGCCTTCCGGCCCGACCGTCCCGCCGGCTTCCAGCCAGGCCTTGGCCGATCCCAGCGTGGGATGGCCGGCAAAGGGCAGTTCTTCGCTCGCGGTGAAGATCCTGACCCGGTAGTCAGCCTCGGGGTTGGTGGGGGCCAGCAGAAACGTTGTTTCAGCAAGATTGGTCCAGTTGGCGAACTGCTGCATTTCTGCGCCGCTCAAATCGTCGGCGCCGTGGACCACGGCCAGCGCATTGCCGCGGTAGGCGGTTTCGGCGAAGACGTCGACTTCGCTGTACCGGTGCATTTTCACGGCGGCTCAGGCCGCCGGGTCGATGCTCAGCACGGCGAGGAAACCACGGCCGGAAATCTCGGGGGCATCCTCGGAGCCAACCACGGTGTCAAACTTTCCCAACGCCTCGGCGAGGGGCGCGGGGGAGGAGGCGCCGCCGTCGTCCGCTGGAACGGGTGCGGGGGAAACGGTGGCAGAGCCCTGCAACAGGACAGCGAACTGGTCGGCAAAAACGGGGTGCGGACGCTTTTTGGACAGCTCGATGATGGTGGCGTAGCCCTTGAACTTGCCGCGCCGGGTCATCAAGTTCAGGTCCTTGAGGGCACCGGTGGGCAGGGCCGCCGACGTGTCGGAATCACCGGAAAAGCGGAACGGGCGGTACTTCTCAAGGGCCTGCTCGACGCCGTCGACCGTCAGGGCAATGAGGTCGCCGTCGACGATGGTGATGATCCTGTCGATGCCGGGCAGGGGCGAGAAGGGCCCGGCCTTGGCCACCTCGGCCAGACTCAGGCGCCAGTCCCAGTTCTTGGAGTCCGGGCCTGCGGCAATTTGCCGGGTGACCCCGCCGCCGTTGGTCCAGGGCGCAGCCTTGAGCGAGGAATTGCGGATGATCTGCATTATTTTTCGTCCTCATTCTTCACGCTGTAAACATGCAGTCGTTTGGGGTCTGAGGGGCGACGGCGGAGCTTGCGTTTGTAGTAAGACCAGCCTCCCGTAATGGCCAGGGACACGGCAAAGGCCAGCACGATCTTCAGGGGCAGGTTGATCCGGGCAAAGGTGAGCACCAGGATCATGGCGGCGAAGCTGGCGAAGTTGACAATGATGTCCAGCCAGTCGGTCTTATTGCGCATGGCACAAGCTTACGCGGCATTGCCCGGTGCGCGTTTCGGGACTCCGTCATGCCTCCGCGGCCGGGGATGGGCAGAGTTCCCCATTCCGGCCGCCCGCCCGGGCGGGTACGGTCGACTCATGTCGAACTCGTCCCGCAGCCGTTTCATCCTCGCCGCAGTGCTGGCCCTGGCCGCGGTTGCCACTGCTTCATGCGCGCCACCGGCCCTGCTCAGTTCGGCCGATGCACAGCCCCGCTACGAAAAGCTGGCAGAGGAGCTCGCCCAAACGTTGGAGCTGCAATACCTGAACGATCCGTGGGTCTTCACGGGCGACGGTGATTCCGAGGTGCAAGCTGTTGACCACGGAACCAAGTGCACGTTTTATGTGGCGAGCCGCGGCTCAGGCGACGACGTGGCTTCCCTGGCAGGAGGCTGGGATGCCGTGATGGAGACCATCAATCCAGTGCTCGCCGAACACGGCTTCAGCGAGATCGCCGAGGAGGATTCCATCGCCGGCGGCTACACCGGCATCAGCTCAAAGGACGACCACGGTGCGAGGGTGAGGATTGTTTCAAAGGGCTCAACCGAACTTTCCCTCAGCGCGGATGTCACTGACAAGGACTGCTAGCCGGGGCGCCACGGTGTGGCCGGCCCGGCGCTCAGCAACTCCGCAGAATTATTTGTAGCTCCCCACAAAAGGCCGGTTGGTGGGCACGATCTCCTTGCCGAGAGGCATGAGGGAGATGGGGATCATCTTCAGGTTGGCAATGGCCAGGGGGATGCCGATGATGGTGACAGCCATGGCGACCGCAGTGGCCACATGGCTGATCACAATCCAGATTCCCGCCACCAGGATCCAGATGACGTTGCCAAGGGTGCTGGCAATGCCCGTGCCGCCGGGCTTGTCCACAACCGTCCTGCCAAAGGGCCACAGCGCATAGCCGGCAATCCGGAATGAGGCGATGCCCCACGGTATGGTGACGACCAGGATGCAGCACACAATTCCGGCCAAAAAGTAGCTCAGCGCCAGCCAAAAGCCGCCAAACACCAGCCAAATGACATTCAAGATAGTCTTCATCACCCCATTCTGCCCTGCCGGACCTGCAACGGACTCCGGGATGCCCCTGAAATAACCCTGAACTGCACTGAAAGCGGCTTCCGCACCCAGATTCCTTTCACCTCCCGGTGCTACGCTGAGCTCCAACGACTCCACTTTCAAGACGGCAAGGAAACCCGCGATTCCATGGACTTCGGCACAGTCTTTTTGATTCTCATGCTGGTGATCATTGCCATTGTTCTGGGCGTCGCCATCACCGTTGGCGTGCTGGTTTCCCGGGGCGTGCTGGGGCTGGTGAAGATTTCCAAGCCCAAGATCGACTCCGCCAAGCGCAGTGCCCTGAAGGTCCGGGCCGAGTCCACCACAGGCCCGGTCGCGGAAATTCTCAAGCAGCGCGTGGCCCTGTCCGAATCCCTCGAAGCCACCCGGCGGTCCCTCGGCGTGGCCCAGTCCACCGGGCAGTACACCGGCAATCTTGAGTCCATTTTCAACACGCTGCAGCAGACCGGAACCGTCATGGAGCACCAGCTGGTGGTGGCCCAGCATGAGCCCGACCCCGCCGTCCAAGCCCTCTATGCGAAGACCCTCGGCGTGCAGATTGAACAAATCACCCAGACCGCCAAGGGTGTCCGCAACGCCTTGGCCAGCGCCGCCGCACCCAGGGGTGATGTCGAGCTGAAGGACCTCACCCGCACGCTTGAAATCGAGGCCACCATGCTCAAGAACTGGTCTAAAACGTACACGGACCTCGGCACGGACTAGGCGGGGCCGATGAAGATCTTTGCGTTCTTTCGTCCCAAAACTTCGCGAGGGAAGCGCGACGCCGAGGCCTCCTCCCGGAGCCAGCTCACCGTTGCTGAGGCGCAGCTGAAGCAGCAGTCCGCTGTGCAAAAGATGCGCCGCG
This sequence comes from Specibacter sp. AOP5-B1-6, assembly GCF_052376555.1. Taxonomy (NCBI): domain Bacteria; kingdom Bacillati; phylum Actinomycetota; class Actinomycetes; order Micrococcales; family Micrococcaceae; genus Specibacter; species Specibacter sp. AOP5-B1-6. The sequence goes on along the minus strand of NZ_JBQSVT010000003.1, from coordinate 148,286 downwards.
GGGTCGCCGATGTCTCGGTGAGCCGACAGCGGCTGGACCTGCAGGCGGCCGATCTCCAGCACGCCATGGACGCTTTGTCACGGCAGGCGGATAAGTCACAGGATGCCGGGGATGCGGCGGCCGCCCAAACCGCGTTGGGCAGGCACTTGATCATGGGCGGGCAGTTGGCGGACCTGGTGTCCCAGCGTGATGCCCTCGCCGAACAAGAGGCCATGCTCATCGCCGCGCTGACGCAGCTGCAGGCCCGGGTCAGCGGCTTCAATGTCACAGCGGAAACCCTCAAGGCAGCCCATGCGGCGGCAGGCGCCGACCACGCCATCGCCAAGGCGCTTGAGGACTTCAACGACCACTAGAACCTCCAATACCGGGCGGGCTGCGAGACGGCAATCACCCGCTGCATCAGTGCTCCGTGATGTCGCCGGAAACCATGTCAACGCTGAAGCCGTGCCGCGCTCCGGAGGAGACCATGCCCGCGTCAACGCCCATATTGAACTCCACCGTCACGGTGCCGGCGGCGACATCCGCCTCCGTCACCGTGTAGGTGGTGTTGAAGGCACGGACTTCGCCTGCGCCCAGCGGTTCCGGAGCCAGAATGGCTTCCCCTGCCGAAACCCCGCCGCAAAACACTGCAACAACTGGCGCCGTGGTTTCGCCGGAGTTCGCCACCCGCCCGGCGAAGGCCAGCACGTCACCGGCTTTGCAGCCCGGCACCACCGCGCCGTAATTCAAATCCTGCGACTGCCGGTTGGACAGCACCTGCGGGGCGTCCTCGGAATAGCCCTGCCCCACTTCCTTCCAGGCGGACGGATCCCAGTCGCCGTCGGTTTGGGCCAGCACAAAACTCCCGCCAACACTTTGCCAGTCAGCGGGCCGGCCGGGCGTGATGGAACGCAGCACCACGCTCAGGCCAACGCCGCCCGTAAAGGAGGTGCCGGCGTCGTGCGTCAGGGAAGCGGCCGGGGAGGCCAGCAACTCCTGCGGATCCACGGCGGCAAACACGATTTCCTGGTAGCCCTGGCGCTCGTAGAGGACACCGATCCGGCCGTCGGGCAGGCGCGCGGCGGTGGAATACTGTGAACTTCCACCGCAAAGCACGACGGCGAATGGCCAGGTAGCGCCGTTGTCCTGCGAGAGCTTGAGGAGGGTGTTGCGGCGCAGGAGGTGATCGTGGTTGTGGGTGGCGATGAGCCAGTTGCCGGTCTCCGGGGACGCAAGCCCGGTGACATTGGGCAGACCGTCGAAACGGGCCACGGAGCCGTTGTCGCTGGGGTCGGGCAGCGCCGGGTGCGGGCTGGCGGGGGAGTAGCTTTGGCCGCCGTCGGTGGAGATGGCTGTAAGTCGGTGCGGGGTGGCACGGGAGTGCAGCAGCAGGGTGCCGTCGGCCAGGCACACCACCTTGTTTTCATTGGCACCCGCAATGAATTCGCCCAGGGACCAGGTCTCGCCGTGGTCGTCGCTGTACGCGCTGGCGGCCTTGATTTCGCCCTGGTGCAGGAGCACAAATTGCTGGACGAGGCGGCCCGTGAACGGGCCGGTGTGGATCTGGATGCCTGCACCGGCCGCCGCAAAGAGACCCGTGACGCCGTCAGCCTTGAGCATCGGGGTGAGGCGGCGGTGCTGCCACGTGAGTCCGTCGTCGTCAGAAAAGCTGAGGTCCGCGTGCTGGATGGCGTCCTGATCGTCCAGGCCTTCGGCGGCCTCGAAGAACCCGGCGTGCGTGCCGGCGGCGTGGAACATGAAAATGCGCTGCGTATCGGCGTCGATGAGCAGGCTGGGGTCGCCGTAGCCGTCGAGTCCGGTGCCGGTGCGCACGGTTTGCTGCGGTCCCCACGTGGCACCGTTGTCCGTGCTGCGGCGGAGCAGCAGGTCGATCGGGTTGGGGAGGTCATCCAGGTTGGGCCTGCCGTCGTAGGCGGCAAGGATGGTGCCGCGCCTGGACACGGCAAGCGCCGGGATGCGGTATTGGCGGTGCCCGGCCACGCCCCGGCGGGCCAGAACGTGCTCACGGGCAGGAATGGCTTCAGAGGAGGTAGGACGTGTCATCACATGATGAGTTTAGCGACTTTTGGGCGACGGGTCCTAGCGGCTGTTTCGGGCCCGGCCTATCTGGGTTTGCAGAAAATGAACCCTGTTGAAGACGTCGGCGCGCTGCAGCTCATTGCTGACAGGCACCTGCTCCGTGTAGGAGTAGTTGCCGGCCTGAATGTGAACAGCGATGAAACCGCCCATGCGGGAATCCTTGGCCAACAGGAAAAGCAGGCTGAGAAGGAAGAACCAAATGAAGATGACAACCATCGCAATGGCCCAACCGGGCGTGTGCGTGCTGACCCTGGTTTGATCCGAGGTGGTGACGTTGACTTCGGCCAGCGGCCATGTCCCGGCGGGGGTCATGACGTGGTGCTCGGTGACCTGGATATGTCCGATCGAGAGCAGCAGGGGAGAGTTGGCTGGCTGAGCTGCGTTGTCGATTGTCATGTACAGAACTTACCAGCGTCCGCTCAGATCCAACCCTGCTGCCAAGCCTTCTCGGCGGCGTCATGTCGCGAAACAGCGTCAAGTTTCATCATGGCCGAAGAAAGATAGTTGCGGACCGTGCCCTGGGCAAGATGCAATTGTTGGGCAATTTCCGCCACACTGTTGGTTGACCGGCTGATGCGCAGCGCGTCCAGCTCCCTGTCGGTGAGCGGACAGCGTTCGGCCGTCAACGCCGTTGCCGCAATTTCGGGGTCGATGTACCGCTTTCCGGCCGCCACGTCACGGATGACGTCGGCCAGGTCCTGTGCCGGCGTGGACTTTGGAACGAACCCTGAAACCTTCGTTGCCAGCGCCCGACGCAGAACACCGGGGCGGGCATGCCGGGTGACGATGATGACGCGGGTGTTAACGGTGGCGAGGATGCGCGACGCCGCCTCGAGTCCGTCAGCCCGCGGCATTTCAAGATCAAGCAGGCAGATGTCGGGCTGCACCTCCAGTGCCAATTCGGCAGCCGTGACGCCGTTGTCGGCGCTGGCCACCACGTCAATGTCGGGCTCCAGCCCCAGGAGCGCCTCCAAGGCACCCCGGATGAGGTGCTCGTCGTCGGCTATCAGCAGCCGTATCCGCGGGGGATTCGTTGAGGCATTCACGGCTGCGCCACCTTCGTTGGTACCAGGGCCTGCAGCTCAAAGCGATCTGCAGTCAAAGTAGTTTCCAGTGTGCCGCCCACGGCTTCGACCCGTGCACGCAGGCCGGACAGTCCCGTGCCGGCAGTTGTGGCGGCTGTGGGATGGCTGGTTGCACCGTTGTTGCAGATGGTCAGCGTGCAGGCATCGCTGGAAGTGGCCAGCGTAATGGATGCCCGGGTGGCCTCACTGTGCCGCAGGATGTTGGTTGTTGCCTCGCGAACCGTCATGGCCAGAGCCTTGTGGACCGCCTGGCTGCCGGGCAGCGGGTCAAGGCTGAGTTCGCAGTGCGCTCCGGCGGCCGAGAGCACTTCACGGGCATTTTCGAGCTCATTTTCAAGCACCGTCTCGCGGTACCCGGACACCAGGGACCGGGTCTCTTCAAGGGCCTGCTTGGCGATGAGCCGCGTTTCGTGGATGTGCCCGCGGGCCGCCTCGGCATCGGTGATGATCAACCGTTCGGCGAGTTCCGACTTCAGCGCGATGACCTGCAGATGGTGGCCCTGAATGTCGTGCAGGTCTGCGGCAAAACGCAGCCTTTCCTGCGCAACCGCGAGTTCCCCCGCCAGGAGCCGGTGCCTGTCGAGTTCCACCACTACCCGCCACCACCACAGGCTGCTCATGAGGATCACGGGCATTCCTGCGGCATAGAAAAACAGCATGCGCAGGCTGGCATCCGCAGCAACTGCCTCGTGTTGCCCCCGCAGCACGGACTGCGCCGCAGGATGCACAAGGGCCGCAGCCAGCCCGGCGCCGAGCACCGCAAGCCGTTGTTTCCACGTGGGCAGCAGGCACGCCAGCAGGCAGACCGCCAGCCACAGCGGAAGGACCGACATCAGCGCATTGGCAGGGGAGAACAAACCCAGCACCCAGACGGCAACTGAGGGAATGAGCAGTGCCAGCGTCCATACGGTGCCGGGCACCCCACCGCCCAAACCTGCCCGCAGGAACCAACAGTAGCGGACTTGGGCGGCCACAGCGATGACCAGGGAGACAAGGAGAAGCCGGGAAACGGCGTCGTTCCTGTCCGTAAATGCCTGCAACGCCAAGCCCACAAGCAAGGTGTCGAGAACGACAAGGATGAACACGATGGAGCCGAGGGTGTAGGTCCAGGTTGTCTTTACGCTGCGGCTCGGATTGGAGGGTGGCTGGGGAATTTCCGGCGTTGAGGCTGCGGGCATGACGTTCAGTCTAGGGCAATGACATTTGTCATGGATTCGCGTGCGAAAGCGCCCGGGAAGCCGTGACAGCAAGGCACTGTGCCGGCCGCGCCGGAAGACGCAGGATTGAATTATCAACGTTCCGCACCCATGAAAGCAGCCACCATGATTGAATCACTGCAGTCCTTCACCGCGTCCCTCCCGCCCATGCTCCAGTGGCTTGGTGTGCTGCTGGTGGCGGCCATACCGTTCGTGGAGTCATACTTCGGCGCGGTGGTCGGGGTGGTTGGCGGCCTGAACCCGGTGGTTGCCATTGCCGCGGCCGTGGTCGGAAACATCGCGTCAATGCTGATTTTTGTGTTCAGTGCGCACAGCGTTCGGTCCAAGGTTGCCGCCGGCAGGGAGCCCAAGGAGATCACCCCGCGCCGCGCCAAACTGCGCTCCGCGTTCGACAAATATGGTGTCGCTGGTGTCAGCCTGTTGGGCCAGACCATCCTGCCCAGTCAAATCACGTCGGCCGCCATGGTCTCCTTTGGGGCCTCCAGGAACGCCGTCATCCTGTGGCAGGTCATCTCGATCATCCTCTGGGGCACCGCGTTCGGCGTGCTGGCCACACTGGGCGTCTCACTGGCCCGTTAGGCGAGCGTGATGCCCAGGTGCGCGGCCAGGATGGGTGCCAACAGGCCCAGCTGGTAGTCGTCAATCACGACGCCGGACATGGAACCGACGCCGTTGAGCGTGCGGAAATCAGTGGTGCGCAGGTCCAGGTCCTTGAGCCTGGCCTGCTGGAGGTCCAGTGTGCCGATCCGGCAGTTTTTCAGGGACATGCGGGTGACGGTTGCGCCGCCAAGGTCGAGTTCGCCGATGATGCAGTCGCTGATCTGAAGATCGGTGATCTTGGCTGCGCGCAGGTTCAGGAAGTCGATTTTCCCGCCGTCGATCCGCACGGACTGCCAGGTGCTGTCATACACTTCGGCCGATCCCCAGCGGGGCGAGGTGATCTCGGTGTCGCGCCAGCTCGTGCGGGCGCCCTTCATGACCGGGGCAAAGCTGTCGTTCAGCACTGTGCCGCGGAAGCGCACCCCGCGCAGCTCGGTGTCGTTGAGTGTTGGTCCGTTGAGTTCGCACTCCAGGAAGTCCGTCGACGTCAGGTCGGCCTCGTCAAAGGACGTTCGGTCAAACCGCTGTCCGTCATACGTTTCACCCGGGCTGAAGAACTGGTCATCATTTTCCACCAGGTCGTGCAGATCAAGCGGGGTGAGCCGGGGAGCGCGGGGTTCATTCTTCGAAGCCATGCAACCAGAGTATCTGCCGGCGGTGACAACGGAATTCTGATAGCCGGCAGCGGCTGATCCCCAGTCGCTGGCTGCCAGCGGCTGCGCATCAGCTGTCGAAGCGGATGGTCAGCTTCGATGAGTACGCGTGGCCCGCGTTCGGGGTGGACGCGTCCATGTGCGGTTGGGAGCCGGCCGGCCAGGCACGCGTTGCGCGGAAGTTGTATCCATCCTGGTCGGCTGTCTCCCACTCAAACACCACTGTCTGCCCGGCCTCGAACGAACGGTGGCCCGGAACGGCCAGGTCTGCGAAATGGGCCCAGCAACCACCCGGCGTCTGGTCCGAATCAATGACGCCCCAGCCCTCTTCATCATGCCAAAAGCGGACCGTTCCTGTGGTTTGCATGGCTTCAGCGTAATGGCAGCCGGGCGGTGACCTTGAAGCGTTGGAGCACCAGCATCGTGGTGTCATCCACCGTGAATTCCGGGTCTTTCATGGCCGCTCTCATGTCGGGGGAATGCCAAAAATCCTCGTGGCCGGCCCGCCACTGGGCCACGGTGGTGAATCCTTCGCCCTCGTCAATGGCATGCTGCAGGTCTACATCGGCCAGCCGGGCCATGCGAACCTCGGTCATTTCGATGACGGCTACGCCGCAGCCATCGGAGTCCACCACTACTTCCCGCACACCTACGCGGGGCAATTCCTCCTGCTCCACCTCGAATTCAATGAGTGTGGCGGTGGTGGAGGTTTTTGACCCATCCAGAATCGCCGCAACGAGCTGGTCACGCAGCGGTCCCGGGAATGCGAATTCGCAGATGGGAAGCCCGGCGAATTCCGGTGTCGTGTTGGTGCGGTCGTTGTTGGTCATGCGGAAAGCCTACTGCCCGACCAAAGTGAACAATTTAGCACATGCGTGCCATATGTTGGTGGGCATTGCCGAACGCCTGAACCAGCCCATCCGGCGGCGGATGACGCAGGCCGCTCTTCGATGTAGGTGGCCACCCTCATGGTTTCAGGATTAGCCGACCGGAGACGCCGCCATTTTCGAGGCGGTGGTGTGCCTCGGCAGCCTGGGCAAGGGTCATCGTGTCGGCGATCCGGGCGGTCAGGGCCCCGCGGGCAAGACTCCAGTTGAGCACGGCCGCGGCGGCGGCCAGATCGGTGACTGTGGCGTTGCTGATCGCGAACCCGATCAAGGTCACATCGTGGGTATAGGTGGCGCTGACCGGTAGCGGGACGCGCGTCTGTGGTCCGGCCGCAGTGAGGAGGATCCGGCCGCCGCGGGCCATCAACCCGACCGCGGCGTCGAGGTCGTGATGGCCGGAGGTGTCCCAGTGCACGTCCAATCCGCCGGGTGCTGCGCTGCGAACCTGCTCAACCATGTCGGGGTCCCGGTAGTCGACCACTATGGCTGCCCCCGCACTCTGCGCACGCTCCAGCCCGGCGCCGGAGGCGGAGGCGATCACCTGGGCGCCGGCCGCAGCGGCCAAGCGCACCGCGGCATCACCGACGTTGCCGGCCCCGCCGCCGATGTACACAGTGTCCCCCAAGCCCAGCCGGGCATGCCGAAACAAGCCCAACCATGCTGTCGCTGCCATGTGCGCGACCCCGACCATCTGGACAGGATCCACCCCGTCGGGCACGTGATACAGCCGGTCTGCCGGCACAGCCGCGTATTGCGCGAACGAGCCCTGGCGGCCATCATGGCCCAAGCTGTTGCACCACACCAGGTCCCCGACGGCGAAACCGACCACACCCGCCCCGGACGCGGCGACAGTGCCGACCAGATCACGGCCGATCACGAACGGGAACGGGGTCGGCGTCGGATATGCCCCCGAACGAACGAACGTGTCCACGGGATTGGCCGTGACCGCCTCAACGGCCACCAGCACGTCAGTCGGACCGAGCTGCGGGACCGGCAACCGTTCATAATTGATTGAGTCGGCCGGCCCGAGCGCATCCACGCAGGCCGCATGCATCGTCTGTGGAATCTCAGGCATCATCCATCACTTCTTCCGGTCGCCAGGCTATGCCGCGCCAGTCACGGCTGGGCCTCCTCGACCCCGTAGGCCTTCGCCCACGACGCCTGCAGCTCGGACTCCTTGGCGTGACCGAACTGGTACGCCGGCGAGTCGACCGGCAGCGCGCGGTCGACGGTGACCAGGATCGCCTCGATCGCCGGATATCCCGGGCCCTGCGTGGCAAGCAGCCAGTCGTGGATCCAGTCGAATACCCGGCTGCCCGGGGCGTGAAACTCGCCGGTTCCCTTGAATCGGTACCCGCGGCGTTTGAGGAAGTCGACCACGTTGATCTCCAGCCGCGGATCCCGCCGCAGGTTGGCAACCGTGCCAGGGGACGCTTGGTTCAAGAACACCAGATGATCGTCGTCGTACACCCGCAGTGTGCCCTTGGGGGAAAGGTTCGGAGACCCGTCCGCGCAGATCGTGGCCACGAACCCGAGCTTGGCGCTGTCCACGATCGAGCGCATGTCTGCATCGATGACACCCATGACGTGCGACCTCCTGCCCAAGAGACTCTTCTTCAGAGTGTATACCTGCGCCTGCAACGATCACCCGGCCGCATCGGTCAGCATCTCGGGGCCGACGGCCGGCTGGACCCTGCCGGCAGCGGGCGATCAAGAGCGGGAGGTTTTGGGTCTTGTTACGGCTGGAAGTTTTAACGGGCGGCGTGACCCTATCGTTGAAACGTTAAATTTTCCATTCCTATTAAAAAGACTATCCAAAGGGATCAATTGTAAATGTCCAAAAGGACCAAATATGCGCCATAAATTGACGGGAGGGCACAGCCCCGGCAGTCTGGTTAGAGCGACAGGAACAGTTGTTCCGTCTGCAAAAACCTCTATGCAGTACTGAGCGGTGGCGTGAGTTGGAAACGAACGGTCTGATCAGGCAACCGATCGGTGCTCCAAGGTGGCGGGGCGTGTCTCTCCCAAGGAGGCGGCACGCCCCGCCACCACGTCTAGGTGTTCACGTGACCGTCAGTGCACGACACCACCAAGCTGGCCGGCGCATTCTCAGGGAAGAAGGATATTTGTCTATCAATTATACATATCGTGATTTGCGACTCGAGATTAGCGGATGAAAAAAAGGAAAGCCCTTTCCGCGATTTCATTAGTGGCGGCATTGACCCTCGCTGGTTGCAGTGCTCCTTCCCAAGAACCTTCGGGTGAGGCGGCACCTAGCTCGTCCAGTTCGCTTACGACATCAGCACCCGCAACGGGCAGGGATTCTGCCTTTTCGCCACTAACGAGCGTCGTCGACTTTTGGAAGAAATATCCCGAGATTGCAGATGCTCGCTCCAAAACGGGGATGCTGCTAATCAACGAGAAGGGAACTCGGACGGAAAAGTTCGTGCTTTCGGATGCTGAGGCGAAGGAATCCGTGATGGTGGTGTTAATCTGCGATAGTGAATCCAACTACAAGGTCACACTCGGGAATGGCGCGAACCCGAAGCTTGCGGAAACCTCTGGAGGTTCGTGCGGAGGGCCCATGATAAACACCTACACAACTGCTCCACATGATTCTTCAAAGTCGAATACGGTTCCAGACTTTATCCAGGTCGAAGTCCCGTCAGGAGTCAATTTCTACGTGACCGCGTTTGGCGTCGACGGTACCTAATCGATTTATCTAAATAAAGCGTCCAATAATGGAGGAAATTCAATGAAATTGATGTCGATTGCACTGACTTCGATGGGGGCTGCTGCCGCCTTAGTGGCCGCAACTGTAGTTCCTGCAAATGCTTCATCGGCAACGGATGCTGCGAACGAGAGCCAAGGCGCTCCAGCATCGGCTCTTTCGTGCCAAGCGGGTTACGTTTTTGACACGACTCAAAAAGATGTTTACCTGCCGAACCCAGGCAAAAGAGTCTACGCCACCAATGGTGGAACCTTGTCGTTCACTTCCGCAGATGCCAGTACAGTTTCAGGTTCACTTTCGGTTACCGCATCTGCTGACGCTGGATTAATTTTTACAAAAGTTGGTTTGTCAGTAGGAGTAACGGTATCTCATACGGCCACGGCCACGACCACAGTAGGATATTCTTGGGAAGTTTCCGCCGGTCAGGATGGCTGGATCGAAATGGGGGCTCATGGATACCAAATCAACTACACAAAGTCCCATTACAACTCTCCTTGCACCGAGGTGATCGATCAAACGGACACTATTGTTGGAGCGACCGAAAATGCCTGGTTCACTCACAGCTAGGGTGAGATAGGCAATTCATATACCTGACTACGCTAGACGCCCGGATTAGCAAAAATTGCTAGGCCGGGAGTCGACACGGGTCAAGCCCCTGAGATCTGGTCATAGCTGACGTTTCGGCCTGGTCGAACATGTTTTTGCCTCCATTTCGCCGAGCCGCTTCGACCCGGTCCGGCAGGTTTCGTGACCCCGCAGCATGATCTCGTCGGCTGTGGCTGTGGCTGTGGCTGTGGCTGTGGCTGTGGCAGGGGCTTCAGGGCTCCGGACCTGGTGAGATAATTGGTGAGAGTTTGAAGTAGCTCAAAGCGTCATTTTGTCCAATGACTACTGCGGAAGTCCGGACTTTTCGATTCGCTCTGCAACCTGCAACCTTGCATCTATTTGCCCACGATAATTTAGATCCACGGACTCTTCTGTCAGTGAGTTGGCTGAGTAGTGGAGCTACCCATGTCGGAGCGCATTCCGTGGGAAGTGAACGTCGATGAATTGGCGCGGGCCCACATGCGAATATGGGTAGATGGAGATTCGATACCCCCAGCCGTTGAGATCTGGCGACATTATTGGAGTGACGGCGCCGTCGAGCGGAATAGGTGAAAACCTGCTGGACCGCCTCAACTTTGCGGTAGAGCAATTGCGCGACCGCGGTTTCGTGGTGCAGCTCGGCGAGTGCCTCGACGGCACCACCCACGTCAGTGCTCCGGTTGAGCGGCGGGCGGAAGAGTTGATGCGCATGCTTTTGGATCCCACGGTCAAAGCCGTTGTTCCCCCGTGGGGAGGCCAGACGGCCATTGACCTTATTCCTCATCTTGATTTCGACGCACTCGCCCACGCCGCACCAACCTGGTTCGTGGGTTACTCCGACATTTCAACGCTGCTGACTCCGGTGACGCTCCGGGCCGGCATGGCAACCCTCCATGGGACCAACCTCATGGACACTCCGTATCGTGTCCCCGAGTCGCTCATGTCGTGGATAGAGATTGCCTCGCTTCCTGCGGGAGCGACATTCCGGCAGGCCTCGCCGGGCGTTCATCGAGTCAACGACTGGGATGACTGGGAAAACATGCCAGAGGTATCGGAACACACCTGGAACGGCAACGGCGCGTGGGAGCGGCTCGACGGGGGTGAAGAGGATGTGAGTGTTACAGGGCGCCTGATCGGTGGATGCATTGAGACCATTGCCAATCTCGCAGGAAGTCCCTACCTGGACACCAGGGCATTGCGTGGGGGCGCGTGCGATTCACTGATCGTTTATGTGGAAGCTTCTGGCGTTGACGCGACCACGATTTGCCGTCATCTCCATGGCATGCGCCTGGCCGGATTTTTCGACGGCGCCACAGCCATCCTTGTGGGGCGAACCGGCGCCCCTGACTCGCCGAGCCTCACCCAATCTGAGGCGGTCGTGGATGCCCTGGGTATGCTCGGCATACCCATCATCGGAAACGTGGAATGCGGCCACGTCCCGCCACAGCTCCCAATCGTCAACGGAGCTCAAGGCCACCTGTTGTTCAGCGAAAAAGTCCAGTACCTGGAGCAGACGCTGGCATGAGCTGGCCCGCCGCCAAATTGTTGGCTCGCCCGATTTACGGGGTAACGATGGCCGCCAATTCGCGGCTGAGGTTTTCCTGCGCCCGGGCAGCCCATAGTTCTTTGCCCCTGGCCGTGTGAAACAGCGGCTCCAGCGCCAGTAATTGACGTACGACGGAGGTCCTCCCCTTGGCGAAGTCATCCTCCGAAACGTGTGCATAGTCTTGCCTGACGCCTGCAACGTAGCGGGAGTAGGTGTCCGGTTCACCGCCGAGGATGGCGAGGTCGGCGTCGCACAGGAGATGCCCCGATTCGTCTCCGGGTGCAGGGGCATGGGTGGCCGTCAGGCGGACCAGGCGGCAAACCTCGGCTGTTTCTTCCGGGGCCAGGAGGGTGTTTAAGCACTCTTGTGCCAAAACCGCGGAGTCCTCTTCATCGGTGGATGTGCCGTTGTAGACGGCGTCGTGGAACCATGCGGCCAGCGCCACCGGGCGCGGCACATTGCGGGCGGTGAGAAGATCCAGCGCCTCCAAGACGGCCAGCAAATGGGTGGCTGAATGGTAGTTCCGGTGCGGCTCGTTCCATCTTCCCAACAACTCCGCACCCAGTTCTCGACACCCGGGCATGAGGGTGTTCCAGCGTAGCTCCAGAACCGAACCAACGGATTTGACCCGGTACTTTGCCTTAATCCGCAGGCCCGAGGCCACCAGGGTGCGCGCCAGTTCCTTGCCGGAGAGCGGCGCTGCCCCCGCGGACACAAGGTCTCGGTAGAGCCGCGCGGGAACGTCGTAATGGTCAAGGTCGAAGGCCCGCTCGGTGACTCCGTTGGTGGCGGCAAAGGCGTGCAATTCGGAGATCGACGTGTCAGAGATCAGGTGCGAGAACACTGTCCCGTGCGCCGGCCAGTAGGGTGGATCGATGAAGATCATGGCCCCAGTTTAGGCTGCGGCGGCAGGGCCCGCAGCCTCAGCGAATATGACCGGGGTGGTGTGCCGCATAGACTCTTTGCAGTCCAGCAACTCAGCAGTCCAGCAACTCAAGTGAAGGCCAGTGGCAATGCGAAACGAAGACTCATCAGTCCAGGCAACTTTCAACGGCATTGCACGCCGCTATGACGTCATGAACCGCCTGATGACGCTGGGTTCCCACCAGCGCTGGTGCCGGGAAATCGCCACGCTGGCCACCAGCCGACCCGGGCACCACTACCTGGACTTGGCCACCGGAACCGGCGTCATCGCCAGGGCCATCCGCGAACAACGCCCCTCCGGTGCCGTCATCGGCGCAGACTTTTCCGAGTCCATGCTGGACGTGGCCCGCCAGCTCGACGGCAACGCAGGCATCGACTGGCAGTTTGCCGATGCCCATGAGCTGCCCTTCGAAGACAACAAGTTCGACGGCGTCACGCATGGCTACCTGCTCCGGAACGTCAGCGACTTGGACCTCGTCCTGAACGAACAATTCCGTGTCCTGAAGCCGGGTGGTGTGGTTGCCGCCCTTGAGTCGTCGCCTCCCAGCGGCATTTTTTCCCCTGTCATCTGCCTCGGCATGCGCGTGGTCATTCCCACGCTCGGGACAATTATTGGCCGTGACCGCCCGGCCTACCAGTACCTGGTCGATTCGACGCTTGGATTCCTGACCCCCGAAGCGCTGCGCCGCAGATTCGAGCTGGCCGGCTTCGAGGACGTCCGGGTGAAATCAAGGTTCTTGGGCACGAACATGATCTGGACGGCGCGCAAGCCGGGCTGACGGCGAAAATTCAGCAAGCACAGCCGGCCCGGTGCGCCTACCGTTCGGGCTCTTCGAAGATGAACAGCTCCTCGATGCTGGTGCCGAACACCCTGGCCAGCTTAAATGCCAATGGCAGGCTGGGATTATATTTTCCGCGCTCCAGGGCGATCACTGTTTGCCGGGAGACTCCCAGTGTTGCGGCAAGCTCCTCCTGCGACCAGCCGGCAGCCTTTCTTGACTCTGAGATGTGGTTCCTCAAGACTGCGCTTCCGCAAGAAAGTTGCGCTTGGCCCGGTGGTAGCGGAACCAGAATGCAGTGATGGCCAAAATGACGGCGACCAGCATGGCCAGTGCCGCGAATGCAGAATCCGCAAAGATCGCCACCGCGGCAAGGGTGGCCACCAGGATCACCAGCGTGTCGATGTAGGCGGCAGACTGGGCTTGTGTGGACATTTCCTTTTCAAAACTACCCTCGGCCTGCTCCAGTGTTTGTGTCTGGTGGCGCTTCTTGAAGAACATGACGGTCATGCCTGTCGCAAAGACAACGCCGGCTGAGAGGATGCGCGGCAGCACATCATTGGGCGGTTCGGCGGCGACCGCCCAGGCCGTCAGGATGGCCAACACTGCAAGTGCGATGGTGACGACACTGATGAATTGTTTTTTCATGCCCAGCTCCGATACTTCGAGGATAAATGTAAAGCAACCTTGACATGGCATGCATGCCCATGTCAAGGTCGCTTTACTTTTCTGGAATCTGGCTGCGAGGCTCTACAGTTCCTGCTCCGCGTGGACGGTCAGGGCGTCCCGGACAAACTGGGCACCAACGATTCCGCCATAGTTGGCTGCAAAGCGCTCATCCGCAACGTACATGTCAGCCAGGCCCAGTACGTATCCGCGCACGTCCCCTCCGGGCAGGGCAGCAGGCGTGCCCGGGATCGACGAAAGCCACTCAACGTGGCGCCGCGCCAGCTCCTGCGCGGCGGATGAGGAAGGTGCGGCCCCGCTGGATGACAGGGAAGTCCAGTCGTTGTTCAGCGCCGCCACTTGGGCTTTCCAGGTGGCTTGCCCTGAGGGATCCTTCCCGCGCCACCAGGAGTCGCTTTGCGCGTATGCCTCCTTGCCCCAGCGCTGCTCCACCTCCTCCTTGTGTTGGGTGTGGTCGAATCCGTCCAACATGTCCTTTGCCATGATTTCCTTTCCCGCAGCTTCCGCTGCAATGGTCTTTTCAACTGACGCGATGAGCCGCGACAGTCGTTCCTGTTCGCCCCGCAGCCACGCAACGTGGGTCCGCAGTGCAGAAGTGGCTGAGTGCTCCTGCGCCAACACGGACGCAATGGCCGGCAGTCCGAGCCCCAATTCGCGCAGCAGTAAAATCCGCTGCAACCGCACGAGTGCGGACTGGTCGTAGTGGCGGTAGCCGTTGCTCGCAATCCGGCTCGGCGTCAGCAGTCCAAGGGTGTCGTAGTGCCGCAGTGTCCTGCTGGTGGTTCCCGCCAAGGCTGCGATTTGCTGGATCGACCAGTCCGCGGGGGCTTCTTCGATGCTCATGCAAGCAACTCTAAATGTTGACGCAGCGTCAATGTCAAGGCGAGTTTCGGCCACGGCGGATTGCCGAACCAATGGCCGCACGGGGATGGCAGGTTCACCCGATGCGGTGCGAAACCATTGCGACATGCGTGACGTTCGCCGATTTTTGCGAGAGCATGGGGAATGTCAACTTTGGGAGACTTGGTGGTTCTGCACAGCACGCCGCCGTGTGGTTTGACCGAGTCTTCACTACCGAAAATCTTGAGGAGCCATCATGAAGGCAGCACGTTACTACGATCGCAACGATATTCGCATCGAGGACATTGCCGAGCCGGAACTGAAGCCGGGAACCGTGGCCATCGACGTTGCCTGGTGCGGGATTTGCGGCACCGACCTGCATGAGTTCCTGGAAGGCCCGATCTTCGTCCCGCCCGCGGGCCACCCGCACCCGATATCCGGAGAATCGGCTCCCGTCACTTTGGGCCATGAATTCTCCGGAACGATCACGGCGCTGGGTGAGGGTGTCACTGATCTGACGGTCGGCGAGAATGTGGTGGTGGAGCCCTACATCATCGGCGAAGATGTCGACACCGGCGAAGGTGCGCCCTACCAGCTGTCTCAGGATATGAATTTCATCGGCTTGGGTGGCCGCGGTGGCGGCCTGTCCGAGAAGATCGTGGTGGAACGCCGCTGGGTCCACCCCATTGGTGACATTCCATTGGACGAGGCTGCGCTCATTGAACCGCTGTCCGTGGCGCATCACGCCTATGTGCGTTCCGGGGCCAAGGCCGGCCAGGTCGCCATTGTTGGCGGGGCAGGACCCATCGGCCTGCTGACCGCGGCCGTGCTGAAGGCCAAGGGATTGACGGTCTACGTTTCCGAACTTTCCGAGGCGCGCAAGGCGAAGGCTCTGGAAACCGGTGTTGCTGATGCGGTGTTTGACCCCCGTGAGGGCGATGTGGCCAGCCGGGTCCGTGAGCTGACAAATGGCCAGGGTGCGGACCTTGGCTTCGAATGCTCCTCGGTGCCCGTCGTCCTGGACATGCTCCTGGATGCTGTTCGCCCAGGCGCAGTCATCGTCAATGTCTCCATCTGGGGCCACAAGCCTGCTGTGGACATGCCGAAGCTGGTGCTGAAGGAAGTGGACCTGCGCGGCACTATTGGGTATGCCAATGACCACCCGGACACCATTGCGCTGGTTCAAAGCGGCAAATTGAACCTTGCCAAGTTCATCACCGGGCGGATCGGACTGGACGGGCTGGTCACCGAGGGCTTTGAGCAGTTGATCAACAACAATGAAGAGCACGTGAAAATCATCGTGAACCCCCGCGGTTAGGCATCGTGAAGCCCCGTCAGGCGGGACGAGGCGCCCGGATGCCGACCACCAGCTTCCGGGTGCCCCTTCGTGTTTCGGGCAACGCATGGCCCGGGTCTTGACCGCGGACAAGTCCGTGGAATAACATCCACCGAAGCAAAGTTGAGCGTAGTAGACTCAACTTTACGATGAGTGAGTCTCCACCCAACGAAAGGATCTCTCTTGGACGCCAAATTCACCACAAAGAGCCAGGAGGCTCTTTCCGCCGCCGCCATGAACGCCTCCACCGCCGGCAATCCCACGGTCGAGCCCGCCCACCTGCTCAAGGCACTCATGGACCAGCGCCAGGGTGTTGCCGTCGCCTTGCTGAAGGCAGCCGGGGTCGACCCGGATGAGGTCAGTGTCGGTGCCAGTGCGGCCATTCGCAACCTCCCGTCGTCGTCCGGCACATCCGTGGCCCAGGCGCAGCTCAGCCGCAACACGCTGCTCGTGGTGCAGTCCGCCCAGCAGGCCGCCGAGCGCATGGGCGACAGGTACGTCTCCACCGAGCACCTGCTTTTGGGGCTGGCGGACGACGCCGGAGCAACGGGAGGTGCCCTCCGCCAGGCCGGTGCCACCCGGGCGGCGCTCGACGCTGCGCTGCCGTCGGTGCGCGGGGACGGCAAGGTCACCACGCCCGATCCCGAGAACACCTTCGAAGCCCTGGAAAAGTTCGGCGTGGACATGACAGCCATTGCCCGCACCGGCAAGCTTGATCCGGTGATCGGCCGTGACTCCGAGATCCGCCGCGTCATCCAGGTGCTCAGCCGGCGCACCAAGAACAATCCCGTGCTCATCGGGGAGCCCGGCGTGGGCAAGACCGCCGTCGTCGAGGGCCTGGCCCAGCGCATGGTGGCAGGCGACGTGCCCGAATCGCTGCGCGGCAAGACCCTCATCAGCCTTGACCTCTCCGCCATGGTGGCCGGTGCCAAGTACCGCGGTGAATTTGAGGAGCGCCTCAAGGCCGTGCTGGAGGAAATCAAGGCCTCCGACGGGCAGATCGTCACCTTCATCGATGAGATTCACACGGTGGTGGGGGCCGGCGCATCCGAAGGTTCCATGGATGCCGGCAACATGCTCAAGCCCATGCTGGCCCGTGGCGAACTGCGCCTCATCGGGGCCACCACGCTGGATGAGTACCGCGAAAACATTGAAAAGGACCCGGCCCTGGAGCGGCGTTTCCAGCAGGTTTTTGTGGGTGAGCCCAGTGTCGATGACACGATCGGCATTCTGCGCGGCCTGAAGGAACGCTACGAGGCCCACCACAAGGTCGCCATTGCGGACTCCGCCCTGGTTGCCGCCGCCACGCTCTCCAACCGCTACATCAGCGGCCGCCAGCTGCCGGACAAGGCCATCGACCTGATGGATGAGGCTGCATCGCGCCTGCGCATGGAGATCGATTCCGCACCGGAAGAGATCGACCAGCTGCGCCGCGCCGTCGACCGGTTGACCATGGAGGAGCTGGCGCTGTCCGGTGAAAGCGACCCTGCCTCGGTGGAGCGCTTGGAAGCCCTGCGCGCCGACATGGCGGACAAGAAGGAGGAGCTTGCCGGTTTGAATGCGCGGTGGGAGGCGGAAAAGGCCGGGCTGAACCGTGTGGGTGATTTGAAGGCCAAGCTCGATGAGCTGCGTTCGGTGGCGGACAAGGCCCAGCGCGACGGCGACCTGGAGCAAGCGTCGCGGGTGCTGTACGGGGAGATTCCGGCGCTGCAGCGCGAGCTGGAGGCTGCCGCCGCCGAGGAGGAGTCCATCGACAAGCCCGAGCTGATGGTGGCCGAGGAAGTCACTGCGGACGACATTGCCGAGGTCATTTCCGCCTGGACCGGCATTCCCGCCGGCCGCATGCTGCAGGGCGAGAGCCAGAAGCTGCTGCAGATGGAGCAGGTCCTGGGCTCGCGGCTGATTGGCCAGTCGGCCGCCGTGACCGCCGTGTCCGATGCCGTCCGCCGCGCCCGGGCAGGCATCAGCGACCCGGACCGCCCCACCGGTTCGTTCCTGTTCCTGGGCCCGACAGGTGTGGGCAAGACCGAGCTGGCCAAGGCGCTTGCCGACTTCCTCTTTGACGATGAGCGCGCCATGATCCGCATCGACATGAGCGAGTACTCCGAGAAGCACTCGGTCTCCCGCCTCGTCGGGGCCCCTCCGGGCTACGTGGGCTACGACGAGGGCGGGCAGCTCACTGAAGCTGTGCGCCGTCGGCCGTATTCGGTGGTGCTGCTGGATGAGGTGGAGAAGGCGCACCCGGAAGTCTTCGACATCCTCCTGCAGGTGTTCGACGACGGCCGGCTCACCGACGGGCAGGGGCGCACAGTTGATTTCCGCAACGTGATCATCGTGCTGACGTCCAACCTAGGCTCCCAGTTCCTTGTTGACCAGAACTTGGCCGAGGATGAAAAACACAAGGCCGTCATGGCCATTGTGGAGGCCTCGTTCAAGCCGGAGTTCCTGAACCGCCTTGACGAGATCGTCATGTTTGATGCGCTGAATGTGGAAGAGCTTTCGCGCATTGTTGACCTGCAGGTGCAGTCGCTGGGTGCCCGACTGTACGAGCGGCGCCTGACCCTCGAAGTGACCGACGCTGCCAAGGCGTGGCTGGCGTTGACCGGCTACGACCCGGCCTATGGAGCCCGGCCGCTGCGCCGGCTGGTGCAGCGCCAGATCGGGGACCGGCTGGCCAAGGAGATCCTGGCCGGCGCCATCACCGACGGAGACACCGTCCTGGTGGACACGTCCGCCGACTTTGACGAGCTCGACATGGACTCGGCGGCAGGCTCCGGCCTGACCGTCAGCCGCAAGTAGCCTCCGCGGCCCCAAACAGCAGCGACCCGTGAGATAAGGCGGCTTGGATTTCCCCAAGCCGCCTTATCTCACGGGTCGCTGCTTTTTGGCTGTGTTACTTCGTGAGTGAGATTTTCAAGTTGTTGCCGTCCCTGGTGTCATGGATGAGGCAATCTACGCGACGGTCACCTGATTTGTCCCAGGAGGTTTCTGTTGGGTAGGCCGACATCGGCTTCAGAGTCTTGATTTTGGCGGCCTCGGAAGTCATCTGGACATCTGCGCAGACCTCAGCGGCCTTGGCCTTGAGAGCATCGCCACCGGGGAAATCTTCATCGTCGGCGTAGTAGAAAGCACCCACCAGCTGAGCCGAGTGTGGGCTGCTGCAAAGCACAACGTCAGCTGACTTGGAAATGCTGGTGAAATTTCGCAAGCAATCGCCTTCAAGCCAGTCCAATGGTGCAGCCATCGGGACTATGACACCGGCGTCGGGGTCCACGGTTTCGTCGGTGGGTGTTGCCTTGCCGGTGGGGGAGGCATCCTTCGTTGGCGTGGTGTCGCTGCTCGGCTCCGCCTTCGGGCTCTGCTGCTCCTGGGACTGCGTCACGGGGACCGGGCTGGGGCTTGCACTGTTGATGTTCCCCATGATGAAACCAATGAGCAGCCACACGAAGAAAACAATCAGGCCCAAACCGACGACAGCAACGCCGAGGATGATGAAAAGTTTTTTCTTGCCGTTGCCGTTCCCCTCCGAGCCACCGGGGCCGCCATTGCCGCCGGGACCCTGCGGTCCCTGCGGCCCGCCCGGATAAGCTGGGCCTTGGGGCCCGCCCTGGAATCCGCCGGGGCCCTGCGGGGCGCCAGGATAACCGGGGTTTTGGGGTCCTCCCGGGGTTCCCTGGGCCGGTGGAACGCCGGCGGCGCCGGAGTACTGTGGTCCACCCTGAGGCGGCATTCCCTGCTGTGGCGCAGCGGCTCCGTATGGAGGCTGCCCGCCTGCGGCATTCTGCTGGCCAAACGGGGTCGGCGCACCGTAAGGCGGCTGGCTGCTGGGCTGGCCAAACGGGGCTGGTGCTCCGTATGGCGGCTGGTTTGGCTGTTGTCCATAGGGAAGAGTTGCGCCGGAAAGATCTGTTGCAACGTTGGCATCCCCGTTGGCGGCAGGAAGGTCGCTGTTTGGAGTGCCATCCGTGGGCTCCGCCTGAGGCAGGCCGGAGTTATCGGCACCCTGTGTGGCGGCGAGGGCGGCAGCGGCGGCAGCAGCGTCTGCTTCGCCACGCGCCATCTGGGCTGGGGACTGCCATGCTCCAGCTTTGGGCTTCCAAGGAGTGGCCGACTGCGTCCACTGGGTCTCCGGGCGGCGCCAGCCATGGCCGTCCGCTACGCCGGGGCCAAAGTGCGGCGCTGCTTCAGCAGGTGCGGCTTCCTCCGGCGCTGCTTCATCCTGCGCGGCGTCAAGCGGTGCCGCTTCGGGTGATGGCACGTCTTCGCCCGCACCGGGAGCCAGGGTCGCGGCAGTTTCGTCGTCGTGCAGGTCTTGGGCCGGAACCTCAGGCTGGTGACCAATCTCTTGAGTCGGCTGCTCGTCCTGCTCCGGCGCTTCGAACGTGGGGCCCGGCGGGGCAGGCGGCATGGCCGGGGCCTGCGGCTGGGGCGCAACCGGCTCGGCGGGCACGCCGGAATCGGTCGGCAAAGGTTCGGCCGGCGCCTGGTGCGAAGACTCGGCCGGTTCGGCCGGCGCTCCGGGATCGGTTGGCAGTTCGGGCTGGCCGGGTGACACGCGCGGTGCGTCGTCCGGCAGGTTCGGGAGCGCTGTGGAGCCGTCTACGGACGAAGCGGGCTCGACACCAGCGGGCTCGGCGGCCACGTCGGACTCCGCAGAACCAGCGGGCTCGGCAGCCTCCTGTTGGGTCCAGGGATTGTTGGCGACTGGGGGCTTGGAGAAGTCGGTGCGCAGGACAGTGGTGGAGGTGTCCCAATCGACCGGCTCTTCGGGAGCGTCGAACGTTGGCGCGGGGAGGTCGTTGGTGAGGGGTGAAGAGACGTTCTTGGCAACCAGCTCGGCTTCGTGCTCCACCCGGGCGGCCTCTGCCGCAGCGGCTTGCAGGTCAACGCTTTCGGCGACGTCTTCACTGATTTCCGCGGCACCCAGCTGCGGCTCGGCAAATTCGTAGTCCGAGCCCGAAATGACAGGTTCCGGATTGATTGTCGTCTCCTCCGGCGACCCCTCGGCTGCCGGCGCCTGCTCCGCGGGTTCGGGCTGCTGCTCCGGCTGCTCAGCGGGCTCCGGCGGAGGGCTCTGCTGCGCGCCCTGATCGTTGGCGTTGCTGCTCTCGTTCATGGGGACTGACCTTCCGTGCTGCGCCTTGCTCTGCGCAGAAAATTGTGCGTGTGGTGAGGGGGGAAGTGTTTGCGGACACTCCGCGGATGCTTTGGCACGCCGCCCTCAAGGAATAAACACCCTGCTTATACGTGACTCTACCGAATAAAGCGTTCCGGGCGCTCCAACCGGATCGTTTGGCTATGGGCAGAACAACCCATGGTGGGATCCTGCCGCGGCAGAACTAATGTAATCTAGGAGTACGACAAATTGACCGAATATTCCGGAGCCTCGCTCTTAGCCCGAGCGACCACCTCCGGTCCAAGTGTAAAAAGGGGGTCACGCCATGGGGCGCGGCCGTCAAAAGGCGAAGGCAACCAAGCAGGCTCGGGACATTAAGTACTACTCCCCGAACACTGATTATTCTGCTCTGCAAAAAGAGCTCGGTGCGACTACTCGGCGAGCCCCGAGCCATCACAGTGAGATCCCTGCAGAGCCGGATTATTCGGCATATGAAGACAAGTATGCGGATCAGTTTGAGGACGACGACGACGTGGACTCCCGCCGCATTGGCTAGGAACGCTTAGACACCAAACGCAACAGACCCTGCACGACGCACAGCGAAACAGCTGAGGCGACGTGTGGGGATTTTGTTGTTCCGTTTCCACGAAAAAGGGACGACGCACGTGCTTGTCGCCGACCCAGCAAGAATGCCGCCGTTACCGCATTTTGCCGCAGGTGCACCTGCGGCAAAATGCGGTAACGGCGGCATTTTTCGTAAAAGAGGAACTACACCGCGTAGTTGCCGACCAGGCGGACAGCGCCGCCGTCAACACCCTTGGCGCCCTGGGTGTAGTCGGAACCGGTCTTGTCCGAGTCGGCGGACTCGGCAGTAACCGTTCCCATGACCCAGGACGGCAGCCCGCGTGAGTTCAGACGCTCAACGGCCGCGTCGGCGGCATCGGCGGAAACCACCGCCACCATGCCCACACCAAGGTTCAACGTGCGCTCCAGGTCGGCCAACGGGACATTGCCCAACTGCGACACCAGGTTGAAGATGGCCGGCAGGCTCCACGTGGAGCGGTCAACTGTGCCAATCAAGCCCTGCGGCAGCACGCGTGCCAGGTTGGCGGCCAAACCGCCGCCGGTGATGTGGCTGAAGCCATGCACGGCCTTTTCCTGCGTGACGGGCAGGAAGCGCGTGAGGTCCAGGCAGTCGGCGGCGTACACGCGGGTGGGCTCCAGGAGTTCCTCGCCCAGGGTGCGGCCCAGTTCGGAAACCTGGCGGTCCAGGGCCCAGCCGGCGTGGTTGATGACACGGCGGACCAGTGAGTAGCCGTTGGAGTGCAGGCCTGAGGAGGCCATGCCGATGATGACATCACCCGCACGCACCCGTTCCGGACCCAGCAGCAAATCAGCCTCGACGACGCCCGTGCAAGCACCTGCGACGTCGTACTCATCAGGAGCCAGCAGGCCGGGGTGCTCGGCGGTTTCGCCACCCACCAAGGCAGTTCCGGCAACCTTGCAGGCGCCGGCGATGCCGCGGACAATGTCAGCCACGCGCTGCGGGACAACCTTGCCGGTGGCGATGTAGTCCGTCATGAACAGCGGCTCGGCGCCAACCACCACGATGTCATCGACAACCATGCCAACCAGGTCGTAACCGATGGTGTCGTGGATGTCCATGGCCTGGGCGATGGCGACCTTGGTGCCCACGCCATCGGTGGAGGTGGCCAGCAGCGGCTTCTTGAACGTCAGCAGCTTGGAGGCGTCGTACAGGCCGGCGAACCCGCCAAAGCCGCCAACCACGGACGGGCCGTGCGTTGCCTTGACGGCTTCCTTCATCAGCTCAACGGCAAGGTCGCCCGCTTCGGTGTCGACACCTGCGCTGGCGTAGGTGATTGCCGCGGCGGCCGAATCATGGGAGGCGTTGGTCATGGCGTCTCTTTTCTGCGAATGCTCTTAGGAACCGTTGGATGCGGTGCGGTCTTGTTCGGTCAGGAGGGATTCCATTTCCGAGTCAGGTCCCGGGTCGCAACCGGTGGAGGGTGAGGCGTTGCCGGCCGCTGTGCGCTCGAGCAGGTTTTTGCCCAAACGGTCGCTGCTGGGAAGTTCAATGGGGTACGTGCCGGTGAAGCAGGCCGTGCACAGGCGTTCGCGCGGCTGTTCGGTGGCGTTGATCATGCCGTCCTCGGAGATGTACTCCAGGGAGTTGGCGCCAATTGACTTGGCGATCTCGTCAATGGCTGCACCGTTGGCGATCAGCTCGGCGCGGGAGGCGAAGTCGATGCCGTAGAAGCATGGCCAGCGCACCGGCGGTGAGGAGATCTTCACGTGAACCTCGGCGGCGCCGGCTTCCTTGAGCATCCGGACCACGGCGCGCTGGGTGTTGCCGCGGACGATTGAATCATCCACCACCACGATGCGCTTGCCGCGGATCACTGATTCCAGCGCGCTGAGCTTGAGTTTGATGCCGAGCTTGCGCAGGGTGTCGCTGGGCTGGATGAAGGTGCGGCCCACGTAGGCGTTCTTGACGAAGCCGTGGGCAAAGGGGATGCCCGACTCTTCGGCGTAGCCAATGGCTGCCGGGGTGCCGGATTCCGGCACCGGAATGACAAGGTCGGCGTCGGCGTGGTTTTCGCGGGCCAGCTGGCGGCCCATCTCGACACGGGACTCGTACACGGACCGGCCGGCAATGGTGGCATCCGGACGGGCAAGGTAGACGTACTCGAAGACGCAGCCGGCAGGGGTGGCGGGGGCAAAGCGCTGGGTGCGCACACCGTCTTCATCGATGGCGATGAACTCGCCGGGCTCAATTTCGCGGATCAAGCTGGCGCCGATGGTGTTCAGGGCGGCACCTTCGGAGGCCACAACCCAGCCGTTTTCAAGGCGGCCCAGCACCAGCGGACGGACACCGTGCGGGTCACGGGCTGCGTACAGGGTGTGCTCGTCCATGAAGACAAAGCTGAACGCGCCGTGGATCTTGGGCAGCAGCTCCATGGCTGTTTCTTCCAGCGAGCTGCCTTCCTCGCCGCGCAGCAAGGTGGTGACGAGGGCCGTGTCGGTGGTGTTGCCCTGCGCCATTTCCCCTGACGTGGGGGCGCCGTATTTGGCAATGACCATTTCGTGCAGTTCAGCAGAGTTGGTCAGGTTGCCGTTGTGCGCCAGCGCGACAGTGCCGGCGTCAGTTGCGCCCAGGGTGGGCTGGGCGTTGGCCCAGTTGGCGGAACCGGTGGTGGAATACCGGCAATGGCCAACAGCCATGTGTCCGGTCAGCGTGTTCAGTGTGGGTTCGTCAAAGACCTGGGATACGAGCCCCATGTCCTTGTACACACTGATCCGCTTGCCATCGCTTGTTGCGATGCCAGCCGATTCCTGTCCACGGTGCTGCAATGAATACAGCCCGTAATAGGTTAGTTTTGCAACCTCTTCACCGGGTGCCCAGATGCCCAGCACGCCACAAGCGTCCTGAGGTCCCTTTTCGCCGGGTAAAAGATCATGGGATAGTTTTCCGTCTCCGCGTGCCACCTGAAAATTATCTCATGTAATGAGGCTGGCCGTAACCGTTGTGACGGGCCCGGCCCGCGAGATGGTGGGGAGCGGCCGTCAGGCCGTTTCCGCGTGGGCGTTGCTGTTGTCGTCCGGCAGCGGCTCCACGATCAAGGTTTTTGCCCGGCGCCGGCCCTGCAGGTCAAGGACCAGGGCGACGATGGCCCCAAGTCCTGCACCCGGAAGCACCAGCAGGACGGCAAACAAGCCAAACACGCTGGAGGCTTCAAAGTCCTCGCTCGGCGGGAGCGTAAAAGTAAGAATTGCCGCCGCTGCAATGCCCACCAGGGCGCCTGCGATCAGGAACGGGACATACTTCGGGGCGGTGCGCACCTTGAGTTTGCGGGGCTCTCCGGAAGTGGTTTCAGGCTGGGAAGTCATGCTTCTAGGGTACCCGTCCCGGCTGGGAGCTCAGCCGGGTGCCGGGCCGGGGCTGACGCGGTCCGCTACAAGGGCAGTTCGGCCGAGAGGTCCGCGCGCAATCCCGAGGCTGCGACAAGGCCGCGTTCGACGGCGTCACCCCAGTCGGTGCCGCCGGTCACCAGCGCAAGCCAGGTCCCGGCGTCGCACTCCACCACGTTGGGAGGGGTGCCGCGGGTGTGCCGGGGCCCGGCGATGCACTGGGTGACGCCGAAGGGCGGCACACGCACCTCGACCGAGTTGCCCGGGGCGCGGGCGGCCAGCTCCTCGAGGGTGTAGCGGACGGCCATGGCAGTGACGGGGCGGGCGGCCTCCCCGTTGCGCCACGCGGCCAGGGCGGCCCGGCCCTCGGCAATGTCGATGCGGCGTCGGGCAACCATGCGCGCTCCTCCGGAATAGTGTGTGGGTTGCTGGTGCTGCTCAGTCCAGAACTGCTCAGTCCAGGAGTGCGACGACGGCCTGGCCCAGGCGCAGGCTCCCGGCCGGGGCGTGGCCGCCCATGACAGCCGGCACAACCCTTGCGAGCACGTTGGCCGCGGCGGGTATGTCGATGGCGCCCGCGGCCGCCAGCAGCGTCAGGCCAACGAGGGTCGCGGCCCGGCCGTTGCCGTCGAGGATCTTCACGGCAACACTCGCGCCGGTGGGGGCCGCCATGGCCAGCACGCCCTCGGCGCCCATCTTGGCCAGGATGCCCAATTCCTCCATGACCACGGTGTTTGGCTTGCCGTGGCCTTCAACCGCCCAGGGGTAGTCGAGCATGGAGGTCGCAATCGTGGCGGCCCGGGCATTGGCGTTCTTGTCCGACGGCGCTTTCGCCAGGGTGGTGAAGGCGCGGGCCAGGCCGGTAAGCGTAACTGCCATTACTGGCGCCCCGCAGCCGTCAACGCCGGTGTGCAGCACCGATTCACCGGTGTATTCCTCCAGCACGGTGCGCACGGCCCGCTGCATGGGGTGGTTGGGTTCCAAATAGCCGGACAGGTCCCAGCCGTTTTCAACACAGGCCCACAAAAAGGCTGCGTGCTTGCCCGAGCAGCTCATGGCCAGTTTGGACTTGTTGCGCTCGGTGCGGACCAGCCAGGCGCGGGCCGTGGCGTCGGAGGGCCAGGCTGCGGGGCAGCCCAGATGGGTTTCGTTCAGTCCGGCGGCCTTGAGCATCCCGGACACCGCGTCCATGTGGTCAAGGGAGCCCGTGTGGCTGCCGGCCGCGATGGCGACCTGGACTCCGCGCAACGGCACCCCTGCCTGCATGGCGGCAAGGGCCTGGAACGGCTTGGTGGCAGAGCGTGGATAGATGGCGGCGTCGGGATCGCCCAATGATGTGACAACTGAACCGTCCCCGGCCACGACCACGGCGGACCCGACATGCACGGACTCAACGAATCCGCTGCGTTCCAGGACGGCGAGCTCAACGGCGTCGTGCGCCCTGAAAGTATGGATCATGCTGCCATCTTATCGAGTGCAACAGCGCAAACTGCTACAGCGCTGTGGCAAGGCCGGTGGATTCCTTGATGACCAGGGGAACGTCGCCGGCAGGCTTGTCGGTCTCGGCGGCCTTGGCGACGGCGTCGAGCTTGTCGGACGCAACATAGATGGTCAGGGTTCCCCTGCGTCCGTCGGGGACGATCTTGTGGATCGCGGCACCCTGCCCGTCGGGGAGGTTCGCTTGCCATTTCGATACTGCCTGCACGGCGGTTTCCAGCTGTGCAGCGTCAATGGTGACAAGTGTTGCGACGGCGCCGGCCTCAGCCACGATGGCCGCAGCGGCGTCAGTGGTGACAGCTACATGCAGCTGGTTGTCTTCGATCCAGGAATCGGAGTAGGCGTCACCAAGCTTGTTGCGCAGGGAATCGTTGAGAGTCAGCAGCGCGCTGGAATCGTTGGCGCTGGTGGACTGGGCGGACGGTGTTGTTTCGGGACCGTCCTGCGGGGCGCATGCGCTCATGCCGAGGGCTCCTGTCATGGTGGCTGCGAGTACGACTGCTGCCATTTTCCTGCTGGTCATTGTGCCTCCCGTGCTTGCTGAGATGGTGGGGCCTGCATAAAGCAGTGGGTCCCATTCGCATTGAACGGGACCCACTCCTTTATGTTGTTACTGCTCTGGTGTCAGAGCTTATCGCTTTCAGCTGTTAGTTCACTGAGTTGCGGCGGCGGAAGAGCAGGAACGCAATTCCACCGATCAAGAGCACGCCACCTGCTGCGCCGAGCAGCATGGCCGAGCTGGACGCGCCGGTGTTGGCCAGTTCGTCGTCAGACGGTGCCGGAGTTGCTGCCGGTGCCGGTTCGGTGGTGGGTGCCGGTGCGGGCTCCGTGGTCGGAGCAGGCGCCGGTGCCGTGGTGGGGGCCGGTGCCGGGGCAGCCAACACCTTGAATGCGGAGGTGCCTGCCGAGGACTCGATGCCGTTGACAGTCTGCACTGCCGTGACTTCGTATTCGCCGGTCGCCAGCTTGGCGCCGAGTGAAACGCTCCACGTGCCGCCAGCAACTACTGCTTCAAGCTTGGTGCCATTGACATCCAGAGCAACGGTTGCGCCGTCAATGTTGGTGCCGGAGATGGCATCGGGGCCCTGGTCGGAGGCGAATTCCTGGCCATCGGTGGGTGAAGTGATTGCAGGAGCTGCTGGAACCACGGTGAACTTGTTTGTGGCCGTCTTGGAGTCGTTCCAGTCGGTCAACGTCTGCTTGGCCGTGACGGTGTACGCGCCAATTTCCAGTCCGGGTGACACCTTGAAGGACCAGGTGCTGTCCGGGCCAACAACGACTGTGCCTTCAACATCGCCTGTCAGCTCAATGGTTGCCCCGGCCTTGCCGGAACCCGTGATGACGGTGACGGGAGCTTCTGCTGTGCCGTCCTGGGCGGGTGAAGCGAATTCAGGGGTGCCCAAGGTCTGCTTGATGATCTTGATGGAACCCTTTGAGGTTGCTGACTTGTTGAAGCCGCTTGTGGCCTGGGCGGTGACCTCGAAGGTGCCGAACTTGTTCGGTGCCTTCACGGTCCAGTTGCCGTCCGCGTCAACTGTGGTTTTGGTGGTCTTGCCGTCGATCGTGACAGCAACAGTGGTGCCGGCGGGTGCGCCTGCAACCGTGCCGGTGACATCGGTGGAGCGGAATATCGGTTCGGTGGTGGTCACCTTGGGAGCGTTCAGCGCGATCTTCACCGTGTAGCCCTTGGCGTGCTTCAAGGCGTCGGTGAGGGACACGCCGTAAACATGTCCTGAACCGCCGGCGCTGATCATGCCAACTGCCTTTGTGCCAGAGATGATGGCTCCGCCGGAGTCACCCGGTGCGGACTCGAGGTCCGCGGAGGAGAATCCGCGGACCGCGCGCACGTCGTCCGGGTCTTCTTCGATGTTGTGGCCGCCAACGAGGAAGATTGTATTGGCTTCGTCGACAGTTCCACAGGTCCAGCCAGTGGTGCGGCCCGACTTGCAAATCTTGGCGCCGGCGACGGCATTGGAGACGCCTGTTACCTTCGGGCCCGAGGCCTTGGGGTCAGCGGGAGTGGTCCAATCAGTGACCTTGGCCAGCTGGTTCAGCTCGGGGTTGATGCCGTCAATGACAGCAACGTCTGTGCCGACATTTCCCGGATTGGTGTCCGGGTTTGTTGCGGGGGAGTTGTTGGCGCCGCCAAACTGCGAGAAGCCAAAGGTGCCCAGATCTTCGGTGAGGACGCCTCCCGCGCCTCCCTCAGCTGGTTCCGTGGTCGGATCGGTCAGCACGGTCTTCTTTGCGTTGCCGTCGGCGGCGCAGTGGCCGGCGGTGATGACGGCCGCCTTGCCTGCTGCGTTAAAGCCGTTCCAGCCGATTGAACATGCGGACGCGTCTTCGCCGGCAAACGCGGCATAACCCTGACCGTTGACAACGTCGCTGGCAAGGGGCTTTGCTGGGCCGGTGGTGCCTTCGGTGCCTTCGATCGTGACGTTGCCGAACGTGTCAGCGAACTCTTTAACCGAAGGCTTGGCGGGGGCCGCAGAGCGGGACATCGCACTGGCAGTTTCGGGGGTAGTGGTCGCCGGCTCTCCCGTGCGGATGGTGAAGTTGCCAGCGGCGTCAACCGCGACCGCCTCAAGCTTCTGGACGCCAAATTCTTTCACGTAGGCGGTGAACAACGATTCAACGTCGGTTGCCGGCTGAAGCTGAACCTCTGCTGTGATCGAGGCGGGTGCCTGTGCGGTCGAAGGTGCTGCCTGGGCTGCGCCGGCAGTCATGGTGCTGCCAATCAGAACAGCAGCTGCGGCGCAGGCCGCACCTCCGCGCGTTAAGAAGGCGCGTTTGGTTGCTTGCATGTAGTTAATCCCCCTGAAGGATGAAAGGTGTTCCGTGATGGATTCGAGGCGTCGCGCCTGATGTGGGCGGAAACGTGCCCGGATCGGGTTCGGGCGTGAAAATAACTTATCCGACAGTAAAGCTATCAAGTGGAATAAGTTGTGGCAAGAAATATTTGAAAGCTGCGTCACGTTCGCCCCTGCATCCCCTCTAGTCCGCGGAAGTCGCAACTACCCATTGACGTTTGACGTTTTTTGTGCTGTTCGAGCTGACCCAGGAACCATGCCAAGAGCAGCAGGCGCCCGCACCGGACGTCATTTTGCGGCCGTGGCGCTGAAGCCAAGTACCCTAAGAACGTGAAGGTTTTAGTCATTGGCCCCGGAGGCCGCGAACATGCCCTTGTCCGCTCGTTGCTCAGCGACCCCAACGTCAGCGAGGTCCACGCAGCCCCAGGCAATGCCGGGATCGCCGCCATTGTGCCAACCCACCAGATCAACGCCAGCGACCCCGCCGCCGTTGCCGCCCTGGCCCTGAAGCTGGAGTCCGACCTGGTGGTTGTTGGGCCCGAGGCCCCGCTCGCCGCAGGGGTGGCCGACGCAGTGCGTGCCGCCGGCATTCCGGTGTTTGGCCCCAGCAAGGACGCCGCGCAGCTTGAAGCGTCGAAGGCGTTTGCGAAGGCCGTGATGGCTGAGGCGCAGGTTCCCACGGCCATGGCCAAGGTGGCCGTCAACGGCGCCGAAGCCGCCGACGCGCTCGACACCTTTGGTGCCCCTTACGTAGTCAAGGACGACGGCCTGGCAGCAGGCAAGGGCGTCGTTGTCACCAACGACCGCGCCGAGGCACTCGCCCACGCCCAGTCCTGCTTCGATGTGGGCGGCACGGTCGTTATTGAGGAATTCCTCGACGGCCCAGAAGTTTCCCTCTTCGTTCTTGCCGACGGCCGGACAGTCGTCCCACTGGCTCCCGCCCAGGATTTCAAACGCATTTTCGACGGCGACGAGGGCCCCAACACCGGCGGCATGGGTGCATACTCGCCCCTTGAATGGGCGCCCGCCGGCCTGGTCCAGGAAGTCATCGACCGCGTGGCCCAGCCAACCATTGACGCCATGGCGCACCGCGGCACCCCGTTTACCGGCGTCCTGTATTGCGGCCTGGCGCTGACCAGCCGCGGCACCCGCGTCATCGAATTCAACGCCCGCTTCGGCGACCCCGAAACCCAAGCCGTCCTGGCCCGCCTCAAGACCCCGCTCGGCGGAGTCCTCATGGCGGCAGCCAAGGGCCAACTTGACGACATCGATGAGCTGCGCTGGGCACCCGAGACAGCTGTCGCCGTCGTGCTTGCCAGCGAAAATTACCCCGAGGCACCGCGCACCGGCGACAAGATCCGCGGGCTGAAGAAGGCCGGCAGGCTCGACGGCGTTCAGGTCCTGCATGCGGGAACGGGCACCGACGCCGACGGGAACACTGTCAGCGCCGGCGGACGGGTGCTCGCCGTCGTCGGGCTGGGCGTTGATCTTGAGGATGCACGCGAGCGGGCCTACGCCGGCATTGAACAAATCTCCCTCGAAGGCGGCCAGTTCCGCAAAGACATTGCGGCGAAGGCTGCCCGCGGCGAAATCACCGTGGCGGACACCGCCGCACAGGCATAAGGACAAGGCCGCACCATGAATTCAGCAATCCCCGCAGCTCCGCTACTGGCCGGTTGGACGCATGTCTACTCCGGCAAGGTCCGCGACCTCTACATCCCCAGCCCCGCCGGCTCCGGGGCTTCCGAAGCTGGCGAGCCCGCCCCGGACGGCCCGTTCGCGGGCCGAGACGATGTGGTGCTGGTTGTCGCCAGCGACCGCATCAGCGCCTTCGACCACATCCTAGCCACGGAGATCCCCGACAAGGGACGCATCCTGACAGGGTTGAGCCTGTGGTGGTTTGAACAGCTCAACGTGCCAAACCACCTGGTGGCAACCACCGTGGAGGACGGTGTGCCTGCCGAGGTGGCAGGACGTGCCATGGTGTGCAAAAAGCTTGAAATGTTCCCCATTGAGTGCATTTCCCGCGGTTACCTCACCGGTTCCGGGCTCATTGAATACCGTGCCTCACAAACGGTGTGCGGGCTCCCGCTGCCTGACGGTTTGAGTGACGGCTCCCGGTTGGCGGAAGCCATCTTCACGCCGTCGGCCAAGGCCGAGGTGGGCGAGCACGACGAAAACATCACCTTCGAAGCCATGGTGGACACTGTTGGGGCGGCCCCGGCCGAATCATTGCGCAAGCTGACCTTGGAGATTTACTCCCGCGCCGAGGAAATCGCCCGTGGGCGCGGCATCATCCTGGCCGACACGAAGGTGGAGTTCGGCACGGATCCGGCCACGGGCATCATCACCCTTGGCGACGAGGTGCTGACCCCTGATTCTTCGCGCTTCTGGGACGCGGAGCTGTGGGCCCCGGGGAAGGCGCAGCCCAGCTTTGACAAGCAGTATGTGCGCGATTGGCTGGCCAGCCCGGAGTCGGGCTGGGACAAGGCCTCCGACACGCCGCCGCCTGCACTTCCGGCGGACGTCGTGGAGCGCACCCGGGCCCGCTATGTTGAGGCATTTGAGCGGCTGACAGGCGCCACATTCGTCTAAAGGCCCTCGCGTTTAATTATTGGGTGGTTCAGCTGCCGTCCGCGTTGATGCCGGCCATGTGCTCCCCGGCAACGGCGGCGCGGTCCAGGGCGCCGGCCTGCACGTATCGTTCCTGTGCCTGCCGGTACGCGTCAAATGCCTCTTTCAGGCGGTCCGAGGCCTGCAGCGCGCTGCCCAGCAGCAACGCCGTGTCCCCGGCAATGTGTGGCGGGAGTTCAGCCTTCTGCGCCTCAATGTTTCCCAGCAACTCCAGCGCGACCGGCAGGTCCCCGTTGAGGTAGTTCCAACGGGCACGCAACAACGACACTTCCAGGGTTTCAGCCGTCGTGGCGCCGACCACGGAGTGTGCCAGCTCGCTGCGTTCAATGGCCTGCAGGGTGGCGGGTTCCACCACTCCCGCCATGAGCCGCACCCAGGCCGTGGCCTTGTTGAACTGCGCCCAGCGCGACAGGTCCTCTGAGGGGGAGAGCAGCCGGCCGGCCTTGGCATGGTGTTCAAGCCCCGTGCGAATGTCCTGGCGAATAAACGCGACATTGCCAATGACCCAGTGAATTTCCCCAGCCATCTGGGCAGGCGTTTCGTCGGTGACGGCCTCGGCCAGGACCTGCGTGTGCGTCCATGCTTCGTCCAGGCGTCCGGCCTCGGTCAGGGCGCCAACAAGGGTCTGCAGGGCCATCAGGTAGGCGCCAAACTCTTCGTCGCTGTCGCCGGAACCAATTTCAACGGCCTGGGTTGCATGGTCGATGGCGTCCTGCAGTGAGCCCTGGGCGAGCATTGCGGCCGACATGACCTGATGGGCCCGCAGCGACAAGGCGTCGCTTTCGGTGGTGAGGGGGTGTTCCAGCAGCAACTGCAGATCGTCGGAGGCGGCCTTGTTGTCGCCGTGTCGCAACAGCGAATTGGCTGCCAGGAACGTCATGTTCCACCACGTCACCAGGTCTTTGTTGGCGCGGGCAAGATCTGCGGCAGATTGGGCGTTGGTGGCTGCCCCGGCATAGTCGCGCGTGTCCCAACTCTGGCGTGCACAGAGGGAAAGCCGCAGATATTCGCTTTCCTCGGGGGAGGTGGTCTGCGCCCATTCGGCAATCGACGACGGTGCCAGCTGGAGCTGCCGGGCCAGCTGCCGGATGATGTCAGTGGTGGGTTCGCGGCGGGCGTTTTCAAGCAATGAAATGTAACTGGCCGAATACAGCTCACCGCCGAGCTCCCCCTGGGTCAGACCCCGGGACAATCGCACTTGTTTCAGCCGTTCACCAAAACTGCTGCCCACTTTGCTGCTCCTCGTTTGCCTGTCACCGTACTTATGACCGAACTCCGGGGCCTCATTAAACACGCCCTGCATAAAACCTAACAGAAGTTGTCACAGACAGGCTGACTAAAGTTTTCAGCTCATTGCCGGACAGGGACTCCGCCGCACAATGTGAGCTTGTACAGCTTGGCATGGCCGTCGCTCGCGACAAGGGTGAAGGCATCCGAATCGGGTGCCAGCGTCACGCCCGGATAAAGCGATCTGGGGTCATTGAAGGCAGGAATGTAATCGGTGCCAAAATCGAGCAGGTGGGTCACACCCTGCCGCTTCGCCGCCTCGCACACCTCCTGGTCGCTGCCGACACGGTTGAGCCAAAAACGCAGTGTATAGAGGTCCGTGTTCAGGTCGCCCTGCGAGCTGTACGGGAACAGCATTGTCCGTCCCGCCAGCGCCATCGCCAGCGCGGAGCCGTTGTATGGATTGTTGGCGATCACGTCGTCCTCGGTGGTGTAATTCCCCAGCCGGTGGATCAATGCCAGCTCCTGGGCGTCAACCTGCGCCAGCCCGTCAGGCTTCTCGGGCACGTTGTACATGATGCCCACTTGCCCTTTCATCTGCCACAAGCCCGGATTTGAGAAGGCAAGCACGACGGCGAGCCCCGCCGCCGCTGCCATCTTGCCGTTGTGCCGGGACAGTGCCGGGCCAAAAAAGGCTGTGGGGAACCTGGTGCCGAGCCAGTCAAGAAAGTGCACCAGGCCAAGGGCTGCCAGCGGCACCGCCAGCAGTGGCATCAAGGCGGCAATGCGTTCCGGGTTGTCCCACCAGGGGGCCATGGCGATGTTGGCCAGCGCAAAGTTGCTGCCGGCGGCAAAGGGGTAAGTGAAGGCCAGCAGGATCAAGGCGGCCGGCAGCCAGCGCAGCCCCGGCAGGCGGAACCCCGCGCGCACTCCCAAGACGACGAGGATCGTGAGGGCCACCGCCGGGAACCAGATGGGTGCAGGAGCGTGCGTGAAATTGCGCAGCAGTGCCAGCGGGAAAGACAGGAAGGCGGGGCTGGTGTAGCTAAACAGGCTCCGGATTTGTGGAAGTGCGAACAGTGCCGCTGAGAGGGCTGCCGTCACGAGCACCAGCAGGGCAACGCGGTTCCAGCCGTGGCGGCGGCTGCGGCGAAAACCAGAGCGCAGCCACGCGTACAGCAGGTAGCCGAGCAGCGGTGTCAGCACCAGCAGGACGCTGAACACGCCATTGGGCTGGGCGGTGACTGCCCCCGGCAGGAACAACACCACAAGGGTCAGGGCTTGAACCGGCTCCAGCCCGGTGTGGACGGCGGGGCGCAGAATCAGCAGCACCAAGCCGATTCCGACGGGGACAAGGGCGTTGGAGAGCGCGTTGGGGTAGGCGGAGCCGTACTGCAACAAGAGCCACGGAAAGGCCGGGAAAGCCGCGGCCAGAATCCCTGCACAGACGAGCAGCAGGTGCCTGCCACCAAAAAGCACGCGGGTCAGGAACACGCAGCTGAGCGGCCACACCGTGCCGGCCACGGCAAGCCACATGATGTTCGTGGCAGCGGGGATGCTGATGCCCGTGACAATGGCCAGCAGGCTGGCGAGCCCGTGCCATGCACCCGGGTAAAAGGCGGCTTTGCCGCTGGGCAGGATGAATCCGGAGATGGCGAAGGATGAGGCGTTGGACTGTTCAACGGCAAATGCGGTGGCGTTGAGATGGAACACCGAGTCGTAGCCCTGGGTGAACTGTTCGGGGTTGACGGCAACCAAGGTGAGCAGCGCCGTCGTCATTGCCAGCGCGAGGACAACACCGATGGCGGCCGGAACAACGCCAGTACTGGTTTTTTGGGCGACTGCGGGCGAGGCCGCCGCCAGCGCAGGGATGAAGCGCCGCGCCGCCCAGGCCGCCGCCGTTGCAATGGCGGTGCCAAGCAGCACCACGGGAATGTGCCAGGGGAGATGGATCAGCGGCGCAACCACGGCGCTGACGGCCACGATCGACACCGACACCGCAGGGGCCAGGCAAAATGCCATCAAGCCACGCACCCGCAGCACCGCCAGCACGGCTGCGCCGGGCACCGCCAGTATCAGCAACGCCACAGCGAACGCCGGCAGCGCTTCAAACCAAGAACTCACCCAAACATCCCTGTCTTAGATAGTTGGGGCGGATCAGACTTTCTTGACCACGCTGGACTTGAGCTTCATCGAACCAAAGCCGTCGACCTTGGCGTCAATGTCGTGTCCGTTGACAGGCTCAATGAGGCGGATGTTGCGCACCTTGGTGCCAATCTTGAGATCCTGGGGACTGCCCTTGATCTTCATGGTTTTCACAATGCTGACAGTGTCGCCGTCGGCAAGAATATTGCCCACGGCATCCTTCACGACAGACTCCTGCTCCGCGGCACCGGCTGTTTCAGCGGCAGCTTCAGCGGGGGACCATTCGTGTGCGCATTCCGGGCAGACCAGCAGTTCACCCATCGCGTAGGTGTACTCGCAGGCGCAGACGGGGCACGGGGAAAGTGTGTCACTCATGCGTTCCATCCTAGCCGCATCACCCGTGGGGACTTGATATTGGGCGGGGCGGGGGAGCCGTGGCACCGGCGGGATGGGATGAAAAAAGCAGCGACACCCAGTGGGTGCCGCTGCTTATTTCTTGGTCGGGGTGACAGGATTTGAACCTGCGGCCTCGTCGTCCCGAACGACGCGCGCTACCAAGCTGCGCCACACCCCGATCCGCAACTCTCCCGCGACCAGTGAAGGTCTGGAAAAGCAACCTCTAAAGAATAGCGGACGGGGGCTGGGATCACGAAATCGGGAACATTGACCGGCCCGTTTCCAGCCCGATTACCGTCGCTTTCCAACGGTGAACGGAAGGAGCGCGGGCTGCCCAATCAGGGCGTCCGGCCTTCCGTCAGCTCCGGGCCGTCAACGTCAACACAACAGCTTCAGGTCGGCAGGCGAAACGGAAGGGGGCAGTGCGTGCGGTGCCGATGCCGGCTGAAACGTTGACCGGCGTCGTAAGTCCATTGGCGACCCAGTCATTCAAGCCCCTGGCACGCCAGGTGGGCAGGTCGCAGTTGCTGACAAGGGCGCCGTAGCCGGGCAGGCAGACCTGGCCGCCGTGGGTGTGCCCGGCGAGGATCAGGTCCGCGCCTTCGCCGGTGAAATGGTCAAGGACGCGCTGGTAGGGGGCATGGGCGACGGCGATTTTCACGTGCGGGGCGCTGTCCTGGCCGACGGCACCGCGCGGCCAGCCGGCATAGCGTTCCCGGTTCAGGTGGGGGTCGTCAACGCCGCTGAAATCAAAACGGATGCCCTTCATCGGCAGCGACTGGGCACGGTTGGTCAGATCGACCCAGCCGCCCAGGCCGAAACCGGTGTGGAGCGCGTCGGTGTCCAGCGGAATGGGATGGTGCCGGCCCCCGGCGGCAAGCTTGGACGGACCGGAAAAGTAGGCGAACGGGTTCTTGAAACTCGGTGCGAAGTAATCGTTGGAACCCGGCACAAAGACACCGGGAAAGTCCATGAGCGGGCCCAAAGCGTCCAGCAGCGGGGCAATGGCCTTTGGGTGGCTCAAATTGTCGCCGGTGTTGACCACAAGATCCGGCTGGAGAGCAGCAAGGCTCCGCAGCCAACGGGTCTTTTTGTGTTGGCCCGGGGACAAGTGAATGTCCGACAGGTGCAACACGGTAAACGGCTCCGAGCCGGGCGGGAGGATGGCCAACGATTCGTCCCGGAGCTCGAACCAGTGGCGTTCAATCAAGGCGCCATAGGCCACGGCGCCGGCTCCGGCAGCCACGGCAAGCCCCGCCGCCGCGCTCAACGAGGAGAGGGCGGACGGGGCTGTGCGTGTTCGTGTCATCAGAGCTGCGCTCTAGTCTTTCTTGTCTTTATCTTTGTTGTCTTTGTCTTTGTCTTTATTGTTGTCTTTATTGTTGTCTTTGTCGTCCGCCGGCTTGGGTGGGATCACCACCGGCGGGTTGACCATGCTGGCCGGCGGGGCGTCAAAGCCGCCCACATCAAAGAACCCGGCAATCTGGTTCATGTAACCCTGCCAGGCCCTGCCCGCATAGGTGGCGCCGTCGACGTAGTCGATGCGCTGGCCGGCGATCAGCTTGCCGTTGTTGGACTCGTTCTTGTCCTCCGGGCTGCCCAGCCATGATGCCGTGGCCAGTCCGCGGGTGTAACCGATGGTCCAGGTGTGCTGGGAATCATTGGTTGTACCGGTTTTGGCAGCTGCCGGGTACTGCAGGCCGACCTGGTAGCCGGAACCTTGAGTCAGGACCTCTTGCAGCACGCTGTTCACGCCGGCAGCAACTTCAGGCTTGACAGTCTGGTTGCAGTTGGCGCCGGGCACCGGCCACTTGTCACCCTTCGCGTTGGTGATGGAAACTAGCGCAATCGGATCGCAGTGGACTCCGCCGGAGGCGAAGGTTGCAAACGCCGACGCCATGGTCAGGGGTGCAACCTCGCCGCTGCCAAGCAGGCTGCTGACATAGTCCACGTTGTAGGGCTCGTTGGGGTCCTTGCCCAAGTGGATGCCCGTTGCCGTCATCATCTTTTGAATGTTGCACATGTCCAGCTGGGCAGCGGTGGCAAAGGTGGCCGTATTCAGGGAGTTGTACAGGCCTTCCCTGGCCGTGACCGATTTGTAATTGGTGTCCCCGGCGTTCTGCAGGTCCTCGGTGGCCTCCGGATTGGAGGAGTCGTAAATGCCGCCGGTGACGCCACAGGAGTTGGTCCAATTGTGCGAGGCGGGGTAGCGGCGCACCGCTGCATTTACGGTGTCATTGATCCGGTGCCCGGAGTTGAGCCATTCGGCAAAGGTGAAGGGCTTGATGGTTGAACCCACATCGAAGCCGGCCGATCCGCCCAACGGATTGCCGTTGGCGTCTGCGCCGTCAACGTTGAAGTTGTAGTCGGTCCGCCACTGGCCTTCCGGCGCCGCCAACTTCGTGTTCTGGGCCATGGACAGGATCTTTCCGCTGCCTGGCTGCACCGTGACCAGGGACTGGCCGACCTTGTCGGGGTTGTTGTCCATCGGTGTGAAGTTCGCCAGCTGGGCCTGGGCTGCGTCCTGCAGGCCAGCATCCAGCGTGGTGTTGATCGTCAGACCGCCCTGGAGCAGCAGTTTTTGGCGGTCTTCCTTGGTCTTGCCATAGGCAGGATCGTTGACGAAAAGATTTGAGACGTACTCGCAGAAATACTCGGCACGGACAGCTGTGGTACAGCCCAATTGGTTGGACTGGATGTTCAAGCCAATGTCGGCGGCCACAGCGTCGGCATGTTGTTTCTTGTCGATCTTGCCCTGGTCCAGCATGTGGTCCAGCACCATGTTCCGGCGCGAGAGCGCATTTTCCGGATTGGCAACCGGGTCGTAGTAGCTGGGCCTGTTGACCACTCCCGCCAGCAGGGCGGCCTGGGGCAGGTTCAGGTCATTGGCGTGCGCACCAAAGTAAAAGTTGGAGGCCGACTCGATGCCGTAGTTGTTGTTGGCAAAAAACACCCAATTCAAGTAACCCTGCAGGATCTCGTCCTTGGAGTACTTCTTGTCGACGGCGATGGCGAGCTTGATCTCGCGCACCTTGTCGCCCACTCCCTTGTCGGCGCCCTGCTTGACTTTATCCAGCTCGCCGTTGGCAGCAAACGTCTGGATGATGACGTTGTTCACATACTGCTGGGTGATAGTTGAGGCACCCTGGCGCGCACCGCCCCTGGCCATCGAGGTTGCGGCGCGGATCAGCCCGCGGGCGTCAATGCCGCCATGCTCGTAGTAACGCGCATCCTCGACGGAGATGATCGCGTCCTTCATGTAATCGGAGATGTTGTCCAGCGGCACTTCCGTGCGGTTCTGATCGTAAAAGGTTGCCAGCACGGAGCCGTCCGAGGCCAGCATCTTTGATGACTGGGCAGGTTCGCCGATGGACATCTCATCGGGCAGGTCGTCAAAGAAGTCGATGGAGGAGGATGCCGTGCCGCCGGCCAAGGCCACTGCGGGGACCATCAGACCTGCCACAAGGACACCACAAATGCTGCTGACGCCCAGGAAGGCGACTATTTTGCCCAGGGTTGTGGCGGTATCGAAAATGGGGTGTTTTTTTGCTGCCATTTTCCCAGTTTAGCGGCAGGGGCTACGCTTTGAAGCATGACCAAATGGGAGTACTCCACAATTCCACTTATTATCCACGCGACGAAGCAGATCCTCGACCAATGGGGTGACGACGGCTGGGAGCTGGTGCAGGTGGTTCCCGGTCCCGACGGAAAAGGACTGGTTGCCTACCTGAAACGGGAGAAGGCCTAACCATGACCGCCGCGCCAACTCAAGGAACCCCCTGCATTGAGGCCCGCCTGGCCGAGCTGGGCTTAAGCCTGCCGCCCGTGACCCCGCCGGTGGCTGCCTATGTACCGGCAGTGATCACGGGCAACTACGTTTACACCTCCGGCCAGCTGCCTTTTATTGACGGCAAACTCACAGGTACCGGCAAGGTCGGCGCCGAGGTTTCAGCTGAGGACGCAAAGTCCATGGCCGCAACCTCCGCAATCAACGCCATTGCAGCGCTTAAAAGCGTCATTGGTGACCTTGACCGCGTGACCCGCATCGTGAAGGTTGTCGGCTTTGTTGCCTCCGATCCGTCCTTCACCGGCCAGCCGGGCGTCATCAACGGCGCATCCGAGCTCCTGGGTGAAGTATTTGGTGAGGCCGGCGTGCACGCACGTTCCGCCGTCGGGGTATCCGTTTTGCCTTTGGATTCCCCTGTTGAGGTTGAGCTGATTGCCGAATTCCAGTAGCGATTCCGCGGGCTTCCGGCCCGCGGGCACGCGGTGTTTCCCGCTGAACGACGATCAGCGGGAAGCTGCGCAGGCGTGGGTGGAGTTTGGCGCACGCACGCCCAGCAAACCGCGGCAGGCGTCGTCGGTGGTGTTGTTGAAGGACAGCCCCAGCGGCCTGCAGACGTTTTTGACATATCGGCCGGGCGGGTCGCCGCTGGGCACGGTGGCGTTTCCGGGAGGCACCATCGAACCCGCGGACGACGACGTCACCGACTGGGTGGGGCCCTCGCCCGTTGCGTGGGCCAAGGCCCTGGGCACGGACGACAGCAGCTTGGCCAAGCGCCACGTGGTGGCGGCCATCCGCGAGCTGTTTGAAGAGACGGGTGTTTTGCTCGCCGGACCGGACGCGTCCTCGTTGGTGGAAAACATCTCCGGGACCGAATGGATGCGGGCGCGCGAGTCCATTGCCACCCAGGATTCGACCTTCGCCGCGCTGCTTGACCGCTACGGGCTGGCCCTGCGCACGGACCTGCTCAAGCCGCTGAGCCATTGGACGAGCCCGGATTTTGCGCACAGGCGCTTTGACACGCGCTACTTTGCGGCAGCCAGGCCCATCAACCAGGAGCCGGCACGGCTGACAAGCAAGGGCGTCTGGGGCCGGTGGGCCAGCGCCGCAGACATTCTGGCCGACCGCACCAACACTGCCCTGGGTGATGAAATTGGGCAGCCCGCCACCATCGGCCTGACGCTGGGCGAACTCGTGGTGCCGGGTGTGGAGATCATTTTGGAAAAGATCGCCGCCGCCCGGGGCTGCATTGCCTACCTGAACCACAAGCGGCCCATCAACGAATACCGGCCGAAGCTCGTGGCGGATGCGCAGGAACACCTCAGCCTGGAAGTGCCGACGGCCCCAATGTCCGAGGGCGGCCCCTGCCGGGAACGGTAGCCGCGCTGCCGTTCTGCTGCTGCCCGGCGGCGGCTGTTTTGCCTCCCACGTGCGCAAAAATGTGACGAAAGGGCCCGGCCACCACATGGTGACCGGGCCCTTTCGTCGGTGGGTTGTCCTCCAGTGGGGACTAGCGTGAACGCTGGCGCAGCCGGTTGACGTCCAAGATCACGACGGCCCGGGCTTCGAGACGCAGCCAGCCGCGCTGGACGAACTCGGCCAGGGCCTTGTTGACGGTCTCGCGGGACGCGCCGACCAGCTGGGCCAGTTCTTCCTGCGTGAGCTCGTGGGCGACAAGGATGCCGTCGGTTGCCGGGCGGCCGAAACGGTCTGCCAGGTCCAGGATGGCCTTGGCCACACGGCCGGGGACGTCCGAGAAGACCAGGTCCGACAGGTTGTCGTTGGTGCGGCGCAGGCGCCGGGCAAGGGCCTGCAGGAGCTGCATGGAGACCTCGGGGCGGTTGCGGAGCAGGGCGTTGAGGGATTCGTTCTTCAAGCCGGCCAGGCGGGTTTCGGAAACGGCGGTGGCAGTGGTGCTGCGCGGTGCCGGGTCGAAGAGCGCCATTTCACCGAACAGCTCGCCCGGGCCAAGGATGGCAACCAGTGATTCGCGGCCGTCCGACGACGTGCGTCCCAGCTTTACCTTGCCTGACACAATGAAGTACAGCTGATCGCCCTGGTCGCCCTCACGGAAAACTGAAGCGCCGCGGGAGAGGTCCACCTCGGCCAGCTCGTCGGTCAACAGGCGGAATGCCTCGTCGTCGAGCGTGGCGAATAGTGGTGCCCGGCGTAGTACCTCGATGTCCATGAAAACTCCTTACAGTATGTAGCTAATCAGTAGTGACCTAATACTGATTGTTTCAGAACTTTTCCGCTTTTGTGACCAATTTGGCATTCCAGGCGTTCGTTGTCAGCATATTGGCAGTTTTGGCGCCCTATAAGTTCAGGTGTTACACGGCTTGCCCCGGTAACATGTGGAGCCGGGCACGGTTGTGCCCGCAAACCAAGTTGAGGGCCGGTGCCCGGGAGAGGCTGTGCGCAAGGGTGTTTGGGTTCTCATGGCTGGATGCGGTGCTGATCATATGGCTTTTGTGGCAACTGATCTACGGTTTGAACGTCGGGCTGGTGGTTGCCCTGGGCGGCCTCGCCGGGTTTGTGGCGGGCGCGGTGGCAGCCTTCTTCGCGGCGCCGTTCGTGAACCAGTTCGCACCAAGCCCGGGCTGGCGGACGGCCATGGTGATTGGTGCCACGATCCTGTTGATTGCCGTTGGCCACGCCGTGGGAATGCGTCTGGGCCGGGCGCTGGGGCGGCGCGTTAAATCAGAACCCGTCCGTGCCGTGAACCGGCTTCTGGGCGGGGCGTTGAATGTTGTTGTGGGCGCCCTTGTCATCTCCATGCTGGCTTTTGGCGTCTCGAACCTGGGCATCCCGGCAGTTTCCAAGCAGCTCAGCGGTTCGCAGGTTATTTCACGGATCGATTCCTGGACCCCCGACCCCGTCAAGGCTGCCGTCGCCCAGATCCGTTCCCTGGTGCTGGAAGAGGGGATGCCGGCACTGCTGAACCCCTCGGGCACCAATGTGGAAGTTGCCGCACCCAACGCCGACACAAACACGGACGCATGGAATGCCGCGGCACGGTCGGTCATGAAGATTTCAGGCACCGCCTTCCAGTGCGGCCAAAACCAGACGGGCACCGGGTTCGTGGTCTCACCCGGGCGGGTTTTGACCAATGCACACGTCGTTGCCGGCGTCTCCATGCCCGTGGTGCAGACCCAAAAGCAAGGCGCACTGCCCGCCCGTGTCGTGTACTTCGATCAGGTCAAGGACCTGGCCATTCTCGCCGTCGATTCCTTGGATGCGGACCCGCTGTCCACGGCGCCGACCGTGCCCGGGAACACCGTTGCCGCATTTGCCGGCTATCCCCTCGGCGGACCCCTGCAGGTGCGCCCGGCAACGGTCCTGTCCGCAGGGCCCATGCTGGTCCCGGACATCACCGGGGGCGCCAAGTCGGCACTGGATGTCTACCAGCTGGCCGGCAACGTCCAGTCGGGCAACTCGGGCGGGCCCCTGCTGGACGAGGCTGGACGCGTCATTGGGGTCGTCTTCGCGAAGGCAACCTCCACCGACAACGTCGGCTTTGCCCTGACCATGGAGGAAGCCGGCCCCGTCATCTCGGCGGCGCCCATGCTCAGCAGCGCGGTTGAATCGGGTTCCTGCAAGGTGGGCTGAGAGCCAGCGTCCGCGGTGCGCCGTCGTCCTGCCGGGGCCTATGGTCGTGTGGGTTTAGGGCAGGTGACTTAGGGCCGTGACTTGCCCGGCACTTTAGCCCAGGGACTTGTCCAGGGCGCTCACGGCGAGCTCGTAGCCGTGGATCCCGGCACCCACAATGACTGTCTGGCACACGGCCGAGAGGTACGAATGGTGCCTGAATTCCTCACGCTGGTGCACATTGGAGATGTGCACCTCCACCGCCGGAAGTTCGACGGCGGCGATGGCGTCACGGAGCGCCACCGAGGTGTGCGTGTAGGCGCCCGCGTTGATGATGATGCCCACCGCCGTGCCCCGCGCCGCATGGATGGCGTCGACCAGGGCGCCCTCGTGGTTGGACTGCAGGCAGGTGGCAGTGAACCCGGCGGTCTCGGCGGCCGCTTCGGTGAGCTGTTCGACGTCGGCCAGGGTGGCTGTGCCGTAAATCCCGGGTTCGCGGGTGCCCAGCAGGTTCAGGTTGGGGCCATTGAGGATCAGCAGGGCGCCGCGGTGCGGTGCAGTCGAAGGAGTCATGGCTTAATAATGCCCCACCAGCGCAACAGACCCGCCCGTTTAAACAACTGCCCCGCAGAAATGGTTGTGAAATCAAACGAAAACGATTGATTCAGCAACCACTTCTGCGGGGTAGTTGAAGGGCGGGGGTTACTTGCGGAGGGATTCCGCGATCTGGTTCATGACCGTGTTGTCGGCCAGCGTTGACGAGTCGCCCACGGCGCGGCCCTCGGCCACGTCCTTGAGCAGGCGGCGCATGATCTTCCCCGAACGGGTCTTGGGCAGTTCCGGGACCACCAGGATGGTCTTCGGCTTGGCGATCGGGCCGATTTCCTTGCCCACATGGTTGCGCAGCGTGGTGACGATGTCTGGATCATCCACGGCCGAGCCGCGCAGGATCACGAACGCCGCGACGGACTGGCCGGTGGTCTCGTCGGCAGCACCGACGACGGCGGCTTCCGCGACGGACGGGTGGCTGACCAGGGCGGATTCGATCTCCGTGGTGGAAAGGCGGTGGCCCGAGACGTTCATGACGTCGTCGACGCGGCCCAGGAGCCAGATGTCGCCGTCGGTGTCCCACTTGGCGCCGTCTCCGGCAAAGTACATGTCATCGAAACGCGACCAGTACGTGTCCTTGTAGCGTTCCTTGTCGCCCCAGATGCCGCGCAGCATGGCGGGCCACGGCTCGCGGATGACAAGGTAGCCGCCGTGTCCGTGCGGCACGGAGGTGCCGAGTTCGTCCACCACGTCGATGGCGATGCCGGGCATGGGGACTTGGGCGGAGCCGGGCTTGGCCGCTGTGACGCCGGGCAGCGGGGCAATCATGATGGCGCCGGTTTCGGTCTGCCACCAGGTGTCCACCACGGGGGCCAGGTCGTTGCCGATGACGCGGCGGTACCACATCCAGGCTTCGGGGTTGATGGGCTCGCCCACAGAGCCGAGCAGGCGGATGGAGGAGAGATCGTACTTGGCGGGGATGTCTTCGCCCCACTTCATGAACGTGCGGATGGCCGTCGGGGCCGTGTACAGGATGGAGACCTTGTATTTTTCCACGATCTCCCAGAAGCGGCCCTGGTGCGGGGAGTCCGGGGTGCCCTCGTAGATGACCTGGGTGGCACCATTGACGAGCGGCGCATAGGCGACGTAGGAGTGGCCGGTGACCCATCCGACGTCGGCCGTGCACCAGAAGACATCCGTCTCCGGGTGCAGGTCGAACACGGCGCGGTGCGTGTACGCGGTCTGGGTCAGGTAGCCGCCGGTGGTGTGCAGGATGCCCTTGGGCGTGCCCGTGGTGCCGGAAGTGTAGAGGATGAAAAGGGGGTGCTCGGCGGCATGCCCGACG
Organism: Specibacter sp. AOP5-B1-6; assembly: GCF_052376555.1. Lineage (NCBI taxonomy): Bacteria > Bacillati > Actinomycetota > Actinomycetes > Micrococcales > Micrococcaceae > Specibacter > Specibacter sp. AOP5-B1-6. Next base: position 103,316 of record NZ_JBQSVT010000003.1, on the reverse strand, counting down.
GCGGTGTGCTCGGGGGAGGCGGCGCTGACGGTGTCGTCCCACCAGACATCGCGGCCCTCAACCCAGTCGACCGGCTCGCCGTTGCGCTTGACGACGACGACGTGCTGCACCGAGTGCCCCGGCGCGGTGAGCGCTTGGTCCACGGCGGGCTTCAGGGCACTGGGTTTGCCGCGGCGGAAGGTGCCGTCCGCGGTGATGACGAGTTTGGCCTCTGCGTCGTCGACGCGGCTGCGCAGGGCGTCGGCGGAGAAACCGCCAAAGACGACCGAGTGGATGGCGCCGATGCGGGCGCAGGCCAGCATCGTGATGACGGCCTCCGGGATCATGGGCAGGTAGACGGCCACGCGGTCGCCCTTGACCAAGCCCAGGGTTTCAAAGGCGTTCGCCGCCTTCTTGACCTCCTCGGTGAGCTGCGCATAGGTGTAGCTGCGGGTGTCGCCGGGCTCGCCCTCGAAGTGGATGGCGACGCGGTCGCCGTTGCCAGCCTCAACATGGCGGTCCAGCGCGTTGTAGGCGGCGTTGATTTCGCCGTCCTCAAACCAGGTGGCAAAAGGCGGGTTGGTCCAGTCCAACGTCTTGGTGAACGGCTTGGACCAGGAAAGGAGTTCGCGCGCCTGCTGGCCCCAGAACGCGGGACGGTCGGCATTGGCCTTGTCATATTCGTCGCTGTGGATGACCGCATTGGCGGCAAATTCCACGCTCGGCGCGAACTGGCGGTTCTCCGTGAGCAGGTTCTCCAGTGCGTCTCCGGACTGGTTGTCGGCTGCGGTTGTGACCTCAGACATCTAAAATCCCTTCGTTCCTTCATTGCTGGCGCCCCGCGAAAACCCAACCGCGCGGCGCCAGCGCTCCATGTTAAGGAAGCTGGGCGCAGCGTGCGGAATGGTGGCTGAGGACAACGTTTTGTTCCAGCTTTAACTGTAGCGCTTCCCACACCCCAACGTGTTTGCCGTCACAGGGCTGTGGGGTCAGCGGGGCCATATCTGCGCTCAAGTGCGCGCCGGCGGCCGCGGGAGCGATGGGCAGTTCTCCCCATCGGCGCATGTTTTGGCCTGATTAAGCTGTGGCTAGCTAGTGTTGCCTCTCCGCGGTAACTAGGGTGGGAAGTAATCGTCACGTTGAGGAGTAAGACCATGACAGAGCAACACATGCCTTCTACACAGGCAGCCACAAGCCCTGAGGGTCCAGCTGTCAGCACTGCCGCAGTTGGCCCGCTGACCATCCGGGACCTCGTCGTCCTGGGATCGGTTGCGATTATTTTCATCGCCTCCGTGGTGCCCATCATTGTCACACTCACCGGCAGCCTCAACCTGTGGAACACCAACGGCCTGTTCTACATTGGCGTTGGCGTTGTCCTGCCTTTGGTTGTTGGCGGCTTGTTTCTCGCCCGGCGGCTGAGCCCCGGAACCAAGGTACGCATCGGGTCGCTGTCGATTGACCAGTTCGCCTCCGTCGTGGCAGCCTTCGCCACGTTCTTCTTTTTCACCGGCACCGTCACCAACTTCCGGATCGCCTTCCTTGTGGGCTTGATCGGGTCACTGCTGTTGCTCGTTGCCACCGTTTGCGCCCAGTGGGTTCCCTTCCTGGCGTCCGACTTTGCCGGCAGGACAGAGGTGCCCGCCCATGTGGCCGCCCGTGACGCCGCACCCGCGGCCAAACGGCCCGCGACGCCCAAGCCCGCTGGCGCCAAGCCCGGTGCACCCGCCTCCGCTGGCGGCGTGCAGACCGGCGGCATGCCGTTTGGTGATGCACAGTCCGGTGTTGCACAGCCCGGTGTCACGCAGTCCGGTGTTGCACAGCCCGGACAGGGCCAGGGCAACCAGGGCCAGAACGTCTCTGCGGAAAATGCCGCCGAGGCGCAGACGGGCGCCCGCTCCGCTGGCCAGGCTCCAGCCGGACACACCTCGGCTGGCCAGATTTTCACGCCAGCCAACAGCTCCAACCCCGCCGGACATGCCGGTGCGGCCCAGGCTGGTGCCGCGCAGTCTCGATCAAGCCAGGCCCCCGCAGCGCAAGCCGCCGCCGCGGCCGCCGGTGGTCTTTCCGGTGCAGCAGCAGGTGCCGGCATTGCCGGCAGCCAGTCCGCCGCAGGTCAATCCGCTTCAGGCCAGCCTGTCGCAACCCAGCCCGCAGGTGCCGGGGATGCGACCAGGCGGGAGGCAGCCAGTGGGGCCGGGACCTCACACGGTGCAGCAGCGGCCAGCAGCCAGTCCGCCGCGCAGGCCGGCGAAGGAAAGCCGACCGGCTCGGACGCAGCAGCTCCCATCGCTGCGGCCTCGGCAACTCCGGCTTCGAGGGACCAAGGTGTATCCGGATCGTCCGATGATGCTGCCGCAACGACGCTGAACCCGCAGGTCGCCCAGCCTGCAGGCGGCAATGCCGCAACGAGCAGCATCACAACGGCTGCCGCAACGAACGCCGCAGCATCGAGCAGTGCATCAACGGACAGTGCCGCGAAGGACGAGGCTGCCAGCAACGCTGCAGCAAGCCCGGCGAAGGAAAGCATTGCCGCCACGGTGAACCCGAAGGCCGGGGCCGCCCGCGTCATCGCCGAACCGTTCTGGTTCGCCGTCGACCGTCCGCAGAACGTGATTGATGAAAAAACCCGCCAATTCATTTTCAAGCTGACACCGGGCTCGTGGATTTTGGCGCTGGAAGACCGCGGAAACAGCTTCCTCGTCCAAGACAACCACGGCAAGACGGGCGTGCTGCTGGACCTGGTCGGGATCGAGCGCGCCTCGGACAGCGAGTAGCGACGGCCACTGTGGCACCGGAATCGGCGCTGGGTCTCAAGCGCCGGGCCCGGAAGATCAACCGTGAACTGGCGCAGCTGTACCCGTATGCGCATGCAGAGCTCGATTTCCGGAACCCCTTTGAGCTGCTGGTGGCCACGGTGCTCTCGGCGCAGACCACCGACATTCGCGTCAATGCGGTGACCCCGGCGCTCTTTGCCCGCTTCCCCACCCCGTTGGCGCTGGCCCAGGCGCCGAGCGTGGAGCTGGAAGAACTGATCAAGTCAACGGGGTTTTTCCGGGCCAAGGCCGCGAACCTGCTCGCCCTGGCCGCCCGGCTGGTTGACGAGTACGACGGCGTCGTCCCCGGTTCCCTTGACGCCCTGGTGACGCTCCCGGGAGTCGGGCGGAAAACCGCGAACGTGGTGCTCGGCAATGCCTTTGGGGTGCCGGGCATCACCGTGGACACGCACTTCATCAGGCTGGCCCGCCGTTTTGGCTGGACCGAATCCATGGACCCGGTGCGGATTGAGGCCGACGTGGCAGCCTTGTTTGAAGCCAACGACTGGACCATGGTTTCGCACCGGGTCGTGTTCCACGGGCGGCGCATCTGCCATGCACGGAAACCAGCCTGCGGGGCCTGTCCCATCGCCCACCTGTGCCCCGCCTACGGGGATGGCGAAGTGGATCCGGTGAAGGCTGCGAAGCTGCTCAAGTATGAGCTGGCACCCGGGCAGGAGGAGTTGCTGGCACGCATGCTGTCCGATGTGGACAATGCTGCGCAATACCGGCAGGAATCCCAGCTTGCCGCGCGCACCACCGGCTCCCCGGCCAAGACTGCCGCCCCACCCAAGGAAGCGCTCCGATGAGTGCTTATGCGGATTTGGCAGTGCTTGCCGGGACGCTGGCCGCGACGACGGCGGATCCTGACACCGAGAGGTTGGGCCGGCCGGCGCTGTGGCTGGCGCCCAAAGACGCGGCAACGTTCCGCAAGGCCGCGGTGCTGATGCTCTTTGGCGCCCTGGACAGCATCCCTGCGGCGTCCGAAAAACCGCTGGCATCCGCAGACTTGGACGTGTTGCTGATCGAACGCGCCGCGACCTTGAACAACCACCCCGGCCAGGTGGCTTTCCCCGGCGGGGGAGTGGACCCGGGCGATGCGTCCGTGGCGGCCGCCGCCTTGCGTGAGGCCGAAGAAGAAACAGGACTGGACCCCTTGGGCGTTGAAGTTCTGGGGACGCTGCCCGAGATTCCCTTGTCCGTCAGCAATTTCATGGTCACCCCCGTGGTTGGCTGGTGGGCGCGGCAAACGCCCGTCGACGTCGTCGACTATGGCGAATCCGCCCAGGTATTCAGGGTGCCCGTGCGGGACCTGCTCGACCCGGACAACCGCTACACGGCCGTCCTGGCCCGAGACGGGCACAGCTATCGGGGCCCGGCGTTCGTTGTCAATGAGGTGGTGGTGTGGGGATTCACGGCGGGCATCCTCAGCTATGTTTTTGCTGAACTCGGCTGGGCCGTGCCCTGGGATGAACACCGGGAAATCCCGGCCCCGATTTAGCCACGGAACTATTTGGCGTCCGCGTAGCATTCGACAACGACGACATTGACGGGAAATTCCAGCGGAATCCTTCCAAAGATCAGCTCGGTTGCAGCCTTGGACGATTCGTGGAGAATTCGGGTGACTTCCTCCACCAGGTTGAGCGGGCAGTGCACCACCACCTCGTCGTGCAGGAACGCCACCAATTGCGGTGTTCCCTGCGCGGAGGTTCCCCCGGCGCCAGGTGAGTCGGCCGCCAGTGCCCGCAGCCGACGTCGTAAGTCAGCCAACCAGCAGCAGGCCCATTCGGCAGCCGTTCCCTGCACCACAAAGTTGCGGGTGAACCGGCCCCGAGACCGGGCAGCCGACTCGGCGCGGCGTTGTTCCTGGGCCGTGGAGCTTCGCTGGCCGTCATGCCATTCCTGGGTGGTGGGCGGGGTGCTGCGGCCCAAATAGGTGCTCACGCGTTCGCCGCGTTCACCCGCGCGGGCTGCTTGTTCCACGAAGTCCAGGGCGCGGGGGTACATGCGGGCCAGCTGGGGGACGAGCCGGCCGGATTCTCCCGTGGTGGCACCGTAAATGGCGCCGAGCAGGGCAATTTTGGCCATGCTGCGATCTCCGCCGAAGCCCTGGGCTGCGATGCCGGCGTAGAGGTCCTTGTTTTGGCCGGCTGAGTCCTGGCCGGCGGCGGCCATGGCTGTGTCCTGCGCCAGTGCGGCCAGGACCCGTGGTTCCAATTGCGCCGCGTCGGCGACGACGAAGGTGTGTCCGGGGTCGGCGACGGCGGCTCCGCGGATTTGTGCGGGGATCTGCATTGCACCGCCTCCGCGCGAGGCCCACCGGCCCGACACCACGCCACCAACGACATACTCGGAGTGAAAACGACCGTCACGGACCCATTGTTGGAGCCAGTTCCAGCCGTTGGTGGTGTACAGCCGGCTGAGTTTCCGGTAGGCGAGCAGGGGCTCAATGGCGGGGTCCTTGAACTCCATCAGCTCCCAACTTCGTGTTGATTTCACGTCAATTCCGGCCCTGTGCAGGGCCCGTATCAAGTCCTGCGGGGAGTCTGGATTGAGCGCGGGGGCGGAGAGTGCGGCGCGCAGCTGTGCGGCCAGTGCCTCCAATTTTTCCGGGCGGGTTTGGTTGGTTGGTTCGGGACCCAGCAAGTCATTGAGCAGCTTCCTGTGCAGGTCTTCCCGCCACGGGATGCCTGCATGCTGCATCTCAGCGGCCACCAAAGCGCCGGCAGATTCCGCACTGAGCAAAAGAGTGAGCCTGGGTGGGTGTGTGGAGGAATTGACAGCCGCCTTTTGGGCGCCCAGTTCCCGTGCCACGGAGGCAAGATCCCAGGCGGGAGTGCCTGTGTTTGCTGCGGGGGCGTCAAACAAGCTGTCCTGGCCCGCGTGTGTCCCCATGGATGACGAGCCTTGCCGGAGCGCATCGATTTCCGGTGGCAGCGGGGTGAACTGCTGCTGGTAGCCGGTGTTGGCGGCAAACTCCGATTGCAGCAAAATGTTTTGGCACAGGGCCAGGTCGTGGCACCGTTCAACCCGCACGTCTGCCGCGAGCAGCTGCGGGTACCAATTCGACGCCCGGTCCCAGACCCAGCGGGGGCGGTGAGCCTCTTCCAGGCCCCGCACTGCCGAACCCAGGGCTGGCAGTGACAGCGTTTGGACGGCAGCGGCGGGGGTGCCGTCGTCGTGCCTGAGCTGGACCACGGCAGAGGAGGCTTCGGGGCCCATGGCCAGCAATGCGTACATGGTTTCCATTCTCCACTGGCCGCGGGCTTAATTCCTCCACAGCCGCCCCCGCCCGCCAGCTTCTCCACTTATTGCCCCGGGGGCGTGCGATCCGGCACGGGAGGAGGGCACAGTTGCATTATGAGACGCCGCAACGACCTGCCCCGTGGCCCGGCGCCGGAGGCTTGGCTTCCCCGCCGGGACACCACAGTTTTGCTGCTGTCCGCTTCCGTTGAACTCCAAGGCGCTGTGGGGCGGGTCAGCGCGGCAGCCGCCGTCGAACTGATCGTGGGGGACGGCTTCGGGAACGTTGCCGGCCGCTGGGACGATGTGGCCGCGGTGCTGGTTGATTCCGCGCTCCTGACCGACACGGGTGTGGCGGCGGGGCTTGCGGGCTGGCGCGGCCCCACCGCGGTTGTTGGCTTTGTCCGGGATTCAGCGCAGATGTGGCAGCAGGCAGAGCTGTTGGGCGCCGACCGGGTCGCGATCCTGCCGGATTCCGCGCCCTGGCTGGCGAACTATTTGAGTTGCCTGCGGAATCCAGCCTCGGGGGCCGGGGTGGTCGGCATTGTGGGCGGGTGCGGCGGGGCTGGTGCGTCGACGCTCGCGGTGTTGGTGGCAGCCGAGGCCGCGCGGCGGGGCACTAGGACGTTGCTGGTTGACGGGGATCCCTGGGGCGGCGGCTTGTGCGCTGCGTTGTCGGCGGAAGACGTCCCGGGGCTGCGCTGGCCGGAGTTGCTGCGGGCATCTGGGGCCATCAATCCCGAACACTTGGCCGCCTCGCTTCCGCAGCTCGCCGGGTTGACACTGCTGTCGTGGGACAGCAGCCACAAGTCAGCCGGAGTCCAAGCACCGGGCGGCGCGTTCGCTGTACCCTCCCCGGATTTATTGGCTGTTGGTCGGGCACCGGATGCGGTCCCGGGCGGAGTCCAAACCGCCGAGGCGGAGGTCATGCGTGCTGCCCGGGGCGCCTATGGGCTGGTCGTTGTGGATTTGGGCAGGACCCCGGATGCCTTCAATTCACTGGCCCTGCAGTGCAATGGCCTGGTGGTGGTTGTTCCGGCACGGGCCAGGGCTGCCGCTGCCGCCCTGCAAATGCTGGAGGAGCTGCCGCCCATGCCGGTGGCGGCAGTCGTGCGCGGACCGCTCGGGGAGGGACTCGATGCCACGATGGTGGCTGCCGCGGTGGGTCTGCCGCTTGTTGGCCGGCTGCCAAGGCTGCGCGGCGTGGCGGAGGCGCTGGAGTCCCGACGCCTGCCGGAACTGCTGCGACGTCGGCCGGTGCGGACCCTCGTCGCCAACGTCCTGGTGTGGATGGCAGGAGACACGCCAAACAGGGGCGGGACTCCGGGGCGGAACAAACAGTGAATGCGGAGAAGTCCTCGAAGGACCGTGCCCAGGGGCCGTGGGACGGTGCCGTGGACGCGCAGCTGTTGGATGTTGTCCGGCGCAGCGTCCTGGCCCAGTCGGGGCCGGTGACGGACCTTCAAGTTGCTGCAGCCGTCAGGGAAAGCGGCCGGCTGCTTGGCGCGGCCGGATCCCTGGTGGCCATGGAACGGATTGCAGCAGAACTCAACGGGCTGGGACCGCTGCAAGGACTGGTGAAGGATCCCAACGTGACTGACATCTTTGTCAACGCCCCGGACTCGGTGTGGCAGGACCGCGGGGCCGGGCCGGAACGGGTGGCCGTGGGGTTTTCCGGCGAGGCCGAGCTGCGCGCGCTCGCGGTGCGACTTGTGGCCAGCGGCGGGCGCAGGCTCGATGAAAGCAGCCCGTGCGTCGATGTGAAGATTGCCTCCGGGTACCGCATTCACGCGGTCCTGCCGCCCATCTCCGCAACAGGAACCCTGCTGTCCATCCGCATCAAACGCCGCACCGTCCTGACCCTGGCCCAAATGGTTGCCGCCGGAAGCATCGAACCGCTGCTCGCACAGGTGTTGGTTGCAGTGGTTGGGCACCGGCTGAACTTTCTCATCAGCGGGGCGACGGGAGCTGGAAAGACCACCCTGTTGTCGACGCTCCTGGGACTGTGCCCTGCGCAGGAACGGCTGGTTCTCATCGAAGATGCTGCTGAACTCGAGCCGGAGCATCCCCACGTGGTGACGCTGGAGGCGCGCCACGAAAACGCGGAGGGTGCGGGGGCCGTGGACCTGGCGGAACTGGTGCGCCAGGCCCTGCGCATGAATCCGGGCCGACTGATTGTGGGCGAGTGCCGGGGCAGGGAGGTCCGCGAGCTGTTGATGGCGATGAACACCGGCCACAGCGGGGGAGGCGGGACCATCCACGCCAACAGCGCCCGTGATGTGCCGGCCCGGCTTGCCGCTTTGGGAGCCCTCGCTTCCATGACACCTGAAGCGGTGTTCCTGCAAGGGGCCAGTGCCCTTGACGTCGTCATCCACCTGACCCGGGCCAAGGGGCGCCGCATCCTCGCCGAGATTGCGATGGTGGAATTGCACAACGGCAGACTGGAGGTCGTGCCTGCCCTGTCGCTGGCGGCTGTTGCTGGGCAGGAGAGCGGCGGATTGGAAGAACGACGGCGGGACGGCCCGGACCGCGGCAGGCACGCCGGCCTGCCTGCCGGCCAGGCCGCCGTCGTGCCCGGGGAGCAGCCTGGCGGCAATCCTGACGACGGGTCTGTGGACCAGTCCGCCAACCAGCCTGGCATGCTGACGGCCGGACTGGTCCAAGGCCCAGGTTGGGCGCCTCTCGCGGCGAGGTTGGGTCTCGAGGAACTCTTGGACGATCCGCAACGTCGTGACACCTCTGCCAGCAAAACTGCCGCCCGGCCATGAACACACTATTGGTTTTTGCCCTGTCAAGCGCAGCGTGCTGGCTCTTCGCCGGCGGCCGAACCCCCTGGCGGACACCTCCACGCCGGCCTGCAAGACACGGCCCCGGCGCCTTTGCCCGACAACGCCCACCGCCGCAAGAGTCGCTTCCGCGGCTTGTCCGGCAGCTGGCATCCCTGCTGGCGGCAGGGCGCACCGGACCAATTCTTTGGAGCGCAATGGCACAGGTTCTGGCCGCGGAACAACGCCGTGTGCAAGGTGCCGGTGCCGAAGCCAGGGGCCGGGTTGGTGCCGGGGGCGCGGATTTAGCCAGGGCAGCAGGCGCCCAACGGCAACAGATGGCGGGCACGGGTCGGGCAGGTCAATCTGCCTCGGGGCCGGACGCCACGCTTTTGCTGGTGCTGGCGGTCCAACGGGCCAGCGCCATGGGGCTGCCAACAGCTTCGGCAATTCGCAATGCCTGCGGAGAATCGGCCGGCCACGGTGGCGAGCGCCGCCAAGGCAGTGGCACCCTGACGCCTCAGCAGCGCAGGACCTGGCTGGATGTGGCTGCATGTTTTGAAGTGTGTGAGGCAAGCGGGGCCCCCGTCGCCGCGGTCCTGGACCGGTTGGCAGCCGCAATCGAGGCCGATCATGACGCAGCGGCTTTGCGGGAAACGGCGCTCGCAGGACCGCGAGCCACCGTGCGGCTGCTGACCTGGTTGCCATTCGTGGGACTTGGGCTGGGCATGGTGATGGGTGTCGACCCGTTGGCGGCGTTGTTTGGCAGCCCGGTCGGGTGGACCGTCCTCGCCGCTGGTGTGGGGTTTGCTGTCGTGGGACGGACATGGTCGGCAAAAATGATCTCCTCCGCCGCGCGTCCCGTTCAAACCCTGTCCGGGCGGAGGCGGTAGCCATGGGTGCAGTACTGGTCCTGGTGCTGGCCGCATTGGCCGTCCTGTGCTTGTGGGGTGCATCCCCTGGCAGTCCACTCGGGGACCGGCGCTTCCGAGCCAGGAACCGGAATTTCCGCAGCGCCGCCGGTGAAGACGCGACGAGGGCGCACGGCATCGAGGGAGGCCGTGGCAGTGCAGCGCCTGTGGTGTCCGGAGGAGTGGCGTCGGTGCCGCTTTTGTTGGAATTGCTGGGCAGTGCGTTGGACTCCGGATTGACGGTCCAAAATGCCTTGCGTGTGGTGGCTGAGGTGTCGGAACCGCGGCTGCGGGAGAGCCTGTTGCGGGTGGTCGCAGGTCTGGAGATCGGGGCATCGTGGCAAAACTCGTGGGAAGGGAACCTGGCCCGCAGCGACGTTGCCCGAATCCACGACGCCCTGAGCTTTGGCGCCCTGACGGGTGCCTCCGCGGCCCCCTTACTTTACGCCGAGGCGAAACAATGCCGCACGGCTGCCGCCCGCACTGCCGAGAAGCGTGCAGCGGCGCTGGGCGTGAAGCTTGTCCTCCCGCTCGGGCTTTGCTCGCTGCCGGCATTCATCGCCCTGGGCGTCGTGCCCGTGGTGATGGCCATGATCCCCGTTCTTTGAGGCGTTTGAGGCTTCCGGGTTTTTGTAGGATCCCACGCTGCCTGTCACCAGCGGATCGGTCTGACCTGCAACGATGATTCAAGCTGGAGCCGGGGAATTCTCACATTCGTGTCACTTTCCTTCGATGTACATCACGGCTTGTAAAAATCGTGGCCGGTATCCCGCACGCGATGACCAAATCCAGTGTGACACCGAAGTTCCAGGCGGGCATCGAGCTCGCGTTCGCCGGGGCCAGATCAGTAGGAACGTGGGTACGTGAATTCTGCCCCGTATAACGCCCGCGCGTTGACTGGGCATTTACTCGGGCAGGGCATACGGGTATCTGGCTCTCGCAGAACCATGCGGTTTCGAAAATGTCAGAAACCCTCTGCGCATGTTCCAGCGGTGAACCGGCTTACTGTGGCGTCTAAATGGCATGGCGAGTTCAATCGGTTGAACTCGCCCAGCCATTTGGGACCGAGGTAGTTCCCTGTGTGTGATTATAGGCTTTGAGGTACTCGTTTCCACTTGAAACGGCACCGACCTGCCCGGGTTAGATGCGTGTGGCGCGATCGTGAATGGTGATTGTGTAACCGTCGGGATCCTGAAAGACGAATGTCATTCCGAATGGGCCCTCGAAGGGTTCCCGCAGGATGGTCGCACCCGCCCCCGCTACGGCACTGTGCAAGGCGACGGCCTCAGGATCATGCAGCCAGAGCGCAACGCCGAGCCCCAATGGGCCAGATTCGAGATCCAAGCCCGGTTCGGGGTCGCGAATCGCGAAGGTCGGCTGGGTGTCGAAGACGACGGCGTGAGGAGGCGAAAATGGTGCCCGGGTCAGACCGACGGTGTTCTCGTAGAAGGCTGCGGCCTTCTCGAGGTCGCGTACCTGCAGGGCAATGAAGTCGGGACCGGTGACGGCCATAATAATTCTCCTTGTATGTCAGTTTCCTTACACCCAGACACTATGTCAGAATTCTTACATGAGCAACCGGGAACAACAGGTCGGATACGTGGTCAAGCAGGCGCAATCATTGCTTCGGATTCGCATGGAGGAGGCGCTGCACCGGTACTCTCTCACTGTTTCCCAGTACTCATGCCTTCACCATCTGCTTCGCGAGCCGGGGATCTCCGCTGCGGGGCTGGCCCGCGCCACATTTATGACGCGCCAGTCTATGAACTCGATGCTGCAGCAATTACTCGAACGTGGACTGGTCGAACGCCCTTCCCGCCCAGAGAGCGGTCGCGCTTTACCGACAGCACTCACGGCGGCTGGTGCTGATATCCTCTCCGCCGCACAAGCTGAAGTGGACAGAGTCGAAGAGCGGATGCTTTCAGGACTTAGCCCCTCAGAACTCCTCTCGCTCACTCACGGACTCAAAGCTTGCGTTAAGGCGCTGGAATACTGAGCCTGCAAGCAGGACCCTTTCGTCAGCAGCTATCCCGCGAGACGTTCCGCTTGCGGCAGCTTGGGCGCGGACACCAGCCTTGTCGTGGCCGGCAGTACTGAGTGGGCCACTATTATCTTGGGTCAAGGGAATGCGAGTCCGAAAAAACCGGATCTGACGCTGCCTGTCGACCATGGATACTGGTCCAAACGGCCCGGTTACCGGTTGGCTTTGGCCTGACGCCTGACGGACCTGAGCCATACCCAGATCGTCCCTGCCAAGAACAGGGAAATTATCGCCACGGGTAAAACAAGGAAAACAAGAACAAAGTTGCCGACGACTGCAGCCACTGCGCTGATGCAGCAAAGAACCACTCCCGCAACAGCCATCACACGGACTATGCGCGTCCAGCTCCGGACATCGCGGTCGGTCAGTAGGATCAGTGCCGCCTTGGAAGCTGCCACCGCTTCCGACTCGAACAACTGGGCCACAAATAAGCCCACAACAATCGGGAAGACTGCCAGCCCCGGGTTGCCAACTGGACGATTGAGGACGACAGCCATGACGGTGTAGACCACGATGACGCCAATGAGCAGTCCATACTTCCACCTGCGCCGGGTCAAGACTATACGCCCGGCCCGCGTCCTGCCCACCACAATAATGGCACCCGAAAACATGACAACGCCAGCCGCCAGACTGATCGCTATACCAGTCAATGCCTCCGGCGACTGGCTCCAAATCATAATCAGCGAGATGAGGGCAAGAACAATGACCAGCAATCCGCCGGTGATCCGGATACTCGCCTCAACCCGTCGGGATGCCATGTGCCAACTGCACTCCCCCAACGAGATGGTGTCAATGCCGAACTGCCCCAAATCCAGAAATGGGGACAGACCCGAATTCGCTTGACTCGACAATGAAGTGCTGAATCCGTCCCGCAGGAGGTTCCCCATTCGGGACAGCCGACAGAGCATCGACTAGCTAGGGTCCTTGGTCTTGTTAACGACCGCAATCGAGCCAACGACTTGTGACACGAAACCCTGATCAGTGACAGGCAGAACCGGGACTTTCAGTGAATGGAACGTTCGAAGACTTGGCCTAGCCCTGAGGTGGTGTCATGAAATTGGGGCAAATGACACGCTGATGCCACGAAATCGGGACAGGTGCCAACCAGCTCGTGATCCTACAGCTTTCTGGGGCGGGCCGATGTTCCATGCCGGTCACGGTCCGAACAGCTGCTCGGGCGCGCGGCAGGCACATTCATTCATCCACAGGCCGTGCTGGCCCCCGGGCAGTCCACCAATCGCCAAAGGGGCCTTTCGCCGAATCGTTCCGGGGAGAAGAGTTGCTGCAACAGCTTGAACCGGGCAGTTTTCCAGCAGGATGCGGCCCCGGAATTCGAACTGGGGCAGCACCGACACCAGCGTCCGCCAGGCTTTTTTGACCGGCCGCTTCGGCAGGATGCATTGCCTGAAACCGAGAATCAGCACTTGATACGAGGAGTGAAAATGGACAGCAATGAAGTCGCCAGAGGACTCGTTCCCGGTGCCGACGGCGCACCTGGCGCCGAAAACGTCCGGGAGATCTTTCCGGGGGCAAGCACGAACACGCCCGTGGTGAACCGCCCTGCCGGCCCACACCCGGCGGGGGATCCGGGGCAGGGGACGCGGTGGGCAAAGGCCAGCTTGGAGGCCGGCATGGCGACTGCGGAATACGCGATCGCAACGCTGGCTGCTGTGGGATTTGCCGGGCTCCTTGTCGTGATCCTCAAGAGCGATGAAGTGCGGGGATTCCTCCTGAACATCATTCGCACGGCGTTGAGTTTCTAGCCCGCACAGGCAACAGAAGAGGGCCGGCATGTCATTGGAAAGCCAGGATCGGGCCATGGCTCGAATCCCACGCCAGGGCCAAGCGCCGTCCACGCACCACGCCCAGAGTAAGGACCGTACCAGCGGGGTGCGGGGCACAGCAGCCCAGAAGGGATCGGTGACGGCCGAACTGGCCGTGGTCCTCCCGGCGATTACTGTGCTGCTGGCCATTCTCCTGCTCAGTGCTTCCGCCGGTCTCCTCCAACTGAGGCTGGAAGAAGGTGCCAGGGCGGGGGCTCGCGCCCTGGCCCGTGGCGACTCGACAGCCCAGGTCCAAGAAATAGTTGCACGGGTGTCCGGGGCGCAGGCGGCTGTTTCAGTGGGACATTCCGGCGGCTATGCCACCGTCACCGTCGAGGGTCAGGTCGGCGGGGTTCTGTCCGGGCTGGTTCCCTGGACACAGACCGCACAGGCCAGCGCCAGGGTTGAAGTCCGGAACAACGGGGCAGGCGTTCAGCGGGAGCCGGAAAACTTGGCGATGCGCCAAGGCAAATCAATCCACAAGTCGGCACTGTGGCGGTGGGTGGCGGATCCGGGCTGCCAGTTGGGCGCAGGCCATTGCGGAACAGTCGCCGTGGTCCAGGGTGGGGACTTTGATGACCAGGGGTGAGGAAGGTGCCGGAACGGTATTGGCCGCCGGACTTGCCCTGGCCATGCTGTTGCTCATGGCACTGGTGCTGGGACTTGGCCAAGCGGCAGTCGCGGCAGCCAAGGCAGCCACCGCCGCGGATTTGGCGGCGCTTGCGGCCGCGGATGCCTACAGGGGGCTTGTGCCTGGGGAACCCTGCAGGATTGCCGCCGACGTGGCAATGCGGCACGGGGCAGAACTGCTTGCCTGCACGTTGGCAGGCGACTTGTCGGTGCAAGTTCAGGTGCAGGGAGCGGCCAGTGTCATGGTGCCGTGGCAGGCGTCAGGCAAGTCAAGAGCGGGCCCGCCACCGGACACGGCCGGCCCCGGCCCGCCCTGACAACTTTTCATCTGCCAACTCCTCATCTGCCAAGGATGAGAGCTCGTTCCAACACCGGGATCCGGCACTTGCACCTTGAAAAATGAACAGAGGAATCACGCCGGTGCGTTGTTGAGCAGGATCTTCAGCAGCAAGACGGCGCCGGCCTTGTCCAGGGGATTGTTTTTATTGCCGCATTTGGGTGACTGGACACAGGACGGGCACCCCGACTGGCACTCACAGGCCTCGATGGCGTCCATGGTGGCCTTGAGCCAGACGCGGGCCATGTCGAAGCCCCGCTCGGCAAATCCTGCCCCGCCCGGGTGGCCGTCGTAGACAAAAATTGTCGGCTGCCCGGTATCTGCGTGAATGGCAGTGGACACGCCGCCAACATCCCACCTGTCGCTGGAGGCAACCAGGGGGAGCAGACCGATGGCGGCGTGTTCGGCGGCGTGCAGGGCGCCCGGAAATTGTGGTTCAACGAGTCCGCCGGCAAGCAGCGTTGCATTGTCCAGGGTGAACCAGACCGCTTTGGTGAACAGGTCCCGGGCCTCCAGCTCCAGTGGTTCCTCGCCCAGCACTTCGTTGGAAATGAGGGCCTTGCGTTGGAAGGACACAACCTGGGTTTGCACCTGGACGGAACCAAAATGCATCTCGACGGGACCCCACAACTCGTGTTTTGCCGATTCCAGCACCTCGATCTGGGTGACGTCCCGGGCAGTGGTGTAAAAGTCGGGGGTGCCCCGGCGGACCAGCGCGCAGTGGTCGGCTTCGTTGAGCTCAAGCACCACATAATTTGTGCCCTGGTGAACGTACACTGCGCCGGTGTGGGCCTGGTAATGGGACTGCGGCGAGCCCATGGTTCCCAGCAGGGCTCCGGTGTCAGCCTCAATGATGTTGATGGGTCCGCCGCCGTCCTCGCGCAGGTTCACCATCGCTGCCGCGCTTTGCGGATGTGTCCAGAACCAGCCCGCCGGGCGTTTGCGCAGATAGCCCTGCGCCACCAGCTGGTCAAGCAGGGCTGGGGTGCTGGCATCAAATATGGCCAAGTCCTGGTGGGTGATGGGCAGTTCGGCGGCTGCCGCGCACAGGTGCGGGCCGAGCACATAGGGGTTCGCGGGATCAAACACCGTGGCCTCGACTGCCCGGTCAAAAATGGCTTCGGGGTGGTGCACCAGGAACGTGTCCAAGGGGTCGTCACTGGCCACAAAGGCAGCCAAGGCGTCTTGGCCCGCCCTGCCGGCCCGGCCGATTTGCTGGAAAAAGGAGGCCCTGGTGCCCGGCCAGCCGGCAACCAGCACAGCATCCAGTCCGGAAATGTCAATGCCGAGTTCGAGGGCGGAGGTGCTGGAAACACCCAGCAGGTCACCGGCCCGCAGTGCCTTCTCCAGCTCCCGCCGTTCTTCGGGCAGGTAACCGGAGCGGTAGGCGGCCACGCGTGGCGGAAGGCTGGGGTCGACGTCGTCCAGGAGCCGTTTGGTCACGCTGGCAATGGTCTCGGCGCCGCGCCGGGACTTGATGAAGGCAATGGTGCGCACATGCGAGGACACCAGGTTGGCCAGCAGATCGGAGGTTTCAGCAATGGAGGTGCGCCGGGACTTGGCCCCGTTCTCACCCTTGAAGTCCGTGAGTTCCGGTTCCCACAGTGCCACCGTGGTTGCGCCGTGGGGAGAGCAGTCCTCGGTGATGGTGGTGACGGGTGCGCCGATGAGCCGGGCGAAGGACGTGCCGGGATCTGCCGAGGTGGCGGAGGCCCCAATAAATACGGGATTTGATCCGTAGTGGGCGCAAATACGGCGGAGCCGCCGCAGGAGCACTGCCACATTCGAACCGAAAACGCCGCGGTAGCTGTGGGCTTCGTCGATGACAACGTATTTCAGGCGTTTGAAGAAGCGGGCCCACCACGTGTGGTTGGGCAGCACACCGAAGTGCAGCATGTCGGGGTTGCACAGAATGAAATTGCTGTGGTCGCGAATCCAGCGCCTGTCGGCCGGGGCAGTGTCGCCATCGTAGGTGGCGGCGCGGAGCGTGGGCAGCTTCAGCGAGGTCAGCGCGGCCAGCTGGTCTGCCGCGAGCGCCTTGGTGGGGGAGAGGTACAAGGCAACGGCGCCGTCGGACTCGAGCAGGCCCGGATTTTCAGTCACCCGCAGCGCGGCCCTGTGGACGGCGTCAATGGCGGGCAGCTGATAGGCAAGAGATTTTCCGGACGCAGTGCCGGTGGCGATAACTGTGTGCCGGCCGTCATGGGCGGCGTTGGCGCCTGCCACCTGGTGGCGCCACGGTTCGGTGACGCCAAGGAAGGAATACGCGCTGACAAGGTCGGGGTGGACCCAGTCCGGCCACGGCTCGTTGACTGCCTCCCGGGCAGGAATTCTGCGAACATGCTGCAATTGCGCAGGGTTCGGTCCTCCGCCGAGCAGCGAGATCAACGAATTATTGGTGGGCACCCCATCATTGTCCCACCGCGCCCGTCACAGCCTGGCCAGCTCAGCCAACCGTTCCTTGGGCACCAGGATCGTGACGGGGCTCAGTCCGGCCCAGCCAAGTTTGCTGTACAGGCGCTGTCCGCTGGTGCTGGCCACCAGCAATCCAGTGGTGACAGGGTAGTCCAGGGCCCTCGCGGTCAGGGTTTTCATCATGAGCATCCCGAAGCCGCGACGGCGGTGTGCGGGATGGGTCTTCAGCCCGTCAAAGATTGCGTGGTCACCATAGATGCCCACTTTGCCGCTGGCCATGACTGTTTCACCGCGCACAATGGCCACTGAAAATCGGGCCTGGCATGCAGAGGCGCTGCGCTTGCCCCCAATGTCCTTGACGACCAGCGCCAACTCGGGATCACCGAGGAACGGATCCTGGTTGTCCTGGTTGTCCATGTCGCACACCATGAGCTGCTCAGAGGTTGAGATCATTCCCATGCCGCACTTGTGTGCCAATTTCACGTAGTCGTGCACATTGGGTCCGATGACGCACAGGGCCCGTCGGGCCGAGGCCGTCACTTCCGCTGCCAAGGCGGTAAAGGCGGCGGGTGCAGGGTCGCAGGTGAAGTACTCCCAGTCTCCGCTGCGGTCAAGGCGCAACGCGGCCCAGTACCCCGGCCCGGTGCGGCTTTGATAGCTCCGCAGCGCACTCCAGCCGGTAAACCATGCTTCCGCATGATCCGTCAGCTCAGTGGAACCTACCATCATGTGTCCAGCCTATGCCCGGACGGCGGGACCGGCCGTCAACGCCGCCATTTGGTCGCACAAAGTAGGATTTAATACGTGTCGATGAACAAAATTGTGCTCTTTTACGGCTTTACCCCCCTGAGTGATCCGGAAGCGATCAAGCTGTGGCAGCGTGCCCTGTGCGAGAAGTTGAGCCTCAAGGGGCGCATCATCATCTCCAAGGACGGCATCAACGCCACGGTTGGCGGTGACATCAAGGACCTCAAACAGTATTTGAAGACCACACGTGAGTACCCCGGCTTCAAGGACATGGACATCAAATGGTCCGACGGCACCGGCGACGACTTCCCCCGCCTGAGCGTGAAGGCCCGCGAGGAAATCGTCAGCTTCGGCGCCCCCGGAGAACTGCAGGTCGATGAGAACGGCGTGGTGGGCGGCGGCACCCACCTCCAACCTGAGGAGCTGCACGAACTCGTTGCCACCAAGGAAGCCGGCGGCGAGGAAGTGGTGTTCTTTGACGGCCGCAACGCCTTTGAAGCCCAAATCGGCAAATTCAAGAACGCCATCGTGCCCGACGTCGACACCACCCACGACTTCATCAAGGAACTCGACTCTGGCAAGTACGACGACCTCAAGGACAAGCCCGTCGTCACCTACTGCACCGGCGGCATCCGCTGCGAGGTCCTCAGCTCCCTCATGGTCAACCGCGGCTTCAAAGAGGTCTACCAAATGGACGGCGGCATCGTCCGCTACGGCGAAACCTTCAAGGACAAGGGCCTGTGGGAAGGCTCGCTCTACGTGTTCGACAAGCGAATGCACATGGAGTTCAGCGACGAAGCGCTGGAAATCGGCCACTGCATCCGCTGCAACAACCCCAGCAACAAATTCGAAAACTGCTCCAACCCCAGCTGCCGCAACCTGAATCTCTACTGCGCCGACTGCGCGAGCTCCCCGGAAACCCTGCAATGCCCGCAGGGCTGCACCGACTGATTCCCGCCTACCGACCTTCCCGTCCTCCCATCCCTTCCCAAGCACGACGTCGGACACCCGACAGGGTGCCCGACGCACCCGCCGCCGTGGCAGGGCAGGCGGGCTAGACCGGGATCAGCTCCAATGTTGGGCCGTCATGCAACGCCAGGTAGACGCGGTTGCGCAGTGCATTGGCTTCCGTCGAGGTGAGCGTGCGCTCCAGCGACTGCAGCGTCAGTCGCAGCAGCACATTGGCCTGGCCCGGCACCAGGCCAAGCCGCGAAACGGCTCCTGCCGGCAGCTCGGCAGCCGGTGTCACCGCCAGCACTGCCAGCCCGGCCAGCACGTCCGCCTCCGCACCCAGAGCGGAACGTGCCGCGTCCCCCAAAACTTCGGCATCGACGTCGTCCGCGCACACCAGGGACAAATCCCGGCGCATGGGAGGCATGGCCGACACCGGGTTGTAGGGCGACAGGTCAGCCATCTGTGCGGCAACCCGGGGATCTGCGGAGCGCAGCAGGCGGATGTCGTCGATGCCCTTGCGCAGCATCAACGCCCGGTCCAGGCCCATGCCCAACGCCAGCCCGCCCCAGCGCCGAGGGTCGAGACCGGAGGCCCGCAACACCGACGCGGCCACCAGCCCGGCCTCGGCCAGTTCCAGCCACTCCCCGCGTACCTCGACGTCCAGCTGGACCCCGGCCGTCGTGTACGAGTGGGCGCTGGGCACGGCACGCCAGCGCGCACCCGGCAGGACAGCCTCAACCACGGTGCCGAGCATGGCGGTCAGATCGGGCACGCCGAGGAGCCCGCGCGAGCGCAGCCGCCACAAGTCCACCTGGTGCGGGGTGCCCACGTGGGTGCGGTCCACGGCATCGCGCCGGTACACGAGCCCCGGCAGCACCTGCAGGGTGTCGTACCGGCCCAGCTCGGGCAGCAGCGAATCCAGCACCGCCGGCATGCCAGCAGAAGTGTGGCTGCGGAGCATGACGGTGGGGCTGACATGGCGGGAATAGCGTGAATCGCGGGTGACGTCGTGGGGGCTGAAACCGAGCCGGTCGTAGTTGTCGCGCACCGAGACCAGGGGACTGGGGCGGTGTTCGGCAACGGGGATGTCCCAGAGCGCGGCCAGGGCGTCCGTGACCGCGGCCAGCATTGCCGACATGGCGTGGCCGGAAGCGGGTTCGCTCAGGTCGGCGATGGACAGGGCCGAGTGCAATTCGGCAGGGGAAAGATAAGCATGCATGGGTGAATCCTTTGGATATCCGGAAGGCGGTGGGTGGGGACCCCTCAGCCGCTGCCGGATGGACTCAGCGCGTCAGCGAAGCAGCCCATGCGGCCAAGGACGGCCGAGGGCAGGTAAATCGCTGAACAGTGTGCATGCCCCCATGCTACGCCTCTCGGAACCGCCGACACTCGATAAACTGTTCCAATGACTGATTTCGCCACCGTTCCCGACGCCCCGCGCAGCGACAATTTGGCCCCCCTCGCCGCCCTGGCCGCTGACCTCACCACTATTAATTACACGGTCGACGGCGTGGCGGAGCTCCTGGGCGACGACGCCAGCCAGGCACTGGCCCGGGACCAGACAGTGCCGGCGGCGTTGGCGCTGCGGCACAACAACGAACCGTTGGCGGTGGCGGTCAAGCTGTGGCTTTTGGCGCAATCGCCCAGCCGTGAAGAGCTGGCGGCCGCGCTGCCCAGCCTCGACCTGGAAACGCTGTTTTCCCTCGGCCTGCTGGAAGCCGACCCCGACCCGGTCAAGGCGCGCGCCGCCGTCGACCTGCGTCCCTACGGCTGGCCCGCCGCCGTGGAAGGCGGGACGGACACGAATTTATGGGTGGCCAGCGATCTTGGTGCGCACCAGCGACCGGGCGTGCTCCGCAGGGACCACGTCCTGGGCATCGGCCAGGCCTCGCTGACACTGGCCCAGGGCACCATTCGCCGCGACGTGGACCGGGCGCTGGATCTGGGCACCGGCTGCGGCATCCAATTGTTTCACCTGCTGCACCACGCCAACACCGTTGTGGCCACCGATATTTCGGCACGGGCGCTCGCCTTCACCCGCTTCAACCTGGTCCTGAACGCGCCGGCACTGGGGCTGGGTGACGCAGATTTCGACCCGGACAACGGGCAGGCCCGCGTGTCCCTGCGCCTGGGCAGCTTGCTGGAACCTGTCGCCGGGGAGCGCTTCGACCTTGTCGTTTCCAACCCGCCGTTCGTCATCACCCCGCGCCACCGCGGCGAGCAAAGCGCCGACCAGTTCACCTACCGCGACGGCGGCATGGCCGGCGATGCCATTGTTGAGACCCTCGTCCGTGAACTGCCCACCATCCTCAAGCCGGGCGGCACGGCGCAGATGCTCGGCAACTGGGAGATCGCCGCAGGCACCGAAAGCGCCGCAGGCACCGCGGACGACGGCGGCACCCAGTCCCAGTGGCATGCCCGCCCCGCGCAGTGGCTGGCGCCGGGCACCGACGCCTGGTTCATCCAGCGCGAGCAGGTTTCTCCCGGCGGCTATGCCGAAACCTGGCTGCAGGACGCTTCGCAGGGCCGCGATTCTGTGTCCTACGCAGATGCCTATGAGGACTATCTGCTCGATTTTTCCGCACGCAATGTGGTTGGAATCGGTTTCGGCTACATCCTGCTGCGCCGCCCCGCCGAGGGGGAGCAGGCCGGGAATCCACGGTTTGAGGAGATCTTGTACCCCATTGAGCAGCCTGTTGGCCCGCACCTGGCAGATGCCCTGGACCGGCAGCTATGGCTCACGGAACACCCGGCCATCGAGGACGCCTACCTGCTGGTCGCGGAGGATGTGACCGAGGAACGCCACCAGCAACCCGGTGCCGAGCATCCGGGCGTGATCCTGCTCCGCCAGGGCGCGGGCCTGCGACGGACCAATTTGATGAGCACCGAGCTGACCGGCTTCGTCTCGGCGTGCGACGGCGACCTCACCGCGGGGCAGATCATCGGCGCCCTTGCGGTGCTTTTGGAACGTGACGATCCGGAGTTTGCGGAAGCACTTGTCGGCGAGGTTCGCAACCTTGTGCGCGACGGATTTCTGCTGCCCAGCGAGTGACGCGCCGGCGTTCCACCGCCAGTGCTGCGAGAGCGTTTGGGAAAATCACACCAGTGCTGCGAGAGCGTTTGAACAAGGGGAGCGGTAGCGTGGGGTGGGCAGGCTGGCCGGTGGTCGGCAGCCAGTCGGCGGTCAAGGCACGTAGACAGGGAGGCACCATGGTACTTAGTCACAACGCACCCTGGTGGGCGCTGCTGCTGTGCCTGCTGGCCGCCGTCGTGCTTCCCACGCTGATTGGGCTGGAGCGCCAGGCCAGCAACAAGTCCGCCGGCATGCGCACGCACGCCTTGGTGGGGCTCGGCGCCGCCTTGTTTGTGGTTGTCAGCAAGTACGGTTTTTCGGATGTGGTGGAAACCGACCTTGTGAGGTTGGACCCATCCAGGGTGGCGGCGCAGATTGTGTCGGGCATCGGTTTCATCGGCGCCGGGCTGGTGTTTGTGCGCCGAAACAAGGTGCGCGGGCTGACGACGGCGTCGTCCATCTGGCTGACAGCGGCGGTGGGCTCGGCGGCCGGTGCCGGCCTGATCCTGCCGGCCGCATTCGCCACGGGCGCTTACTTTCTGGTGGTGGTGGTCTACGCCAAAGTGATCAACCGGCTGCGGCTGTCCGGGCGGCGCTATCACGTGCTGCAGGTGAGCTATGTGGACGGGACCGGCTCGCTGCGGGAGATTTTGCAGGCATGCACCAGCCTGGGATTTCAGATTCTGGGGTTCACCACACGGTCCCTCGACCACGGAAGCGGCGGTGTCCTTGGCCGGCTGGCCAACGATGAAGCTGATGCCGGGGACCCAAATTTGGTTGAAGTTGAGCTTGAAATTGAGGGGCTTGGTTCCCGCCACGGGCTGCTTGAGGCGTTGTCGTCGCTGCCCACCATCAAGGCGATTTCCTTTGACGACGAAAACGAATAATCAGCCCATTCGGGGCCCTGCCAACGCACAGTTTTTTGACCCCGGTTTCCCAAGCAATACGCGTTCACGGTAAAAATATGGTGAACTAGGCTCTTGGGGACGCCGTTCGTCCACCTTTCATTCCCCGTAGGAGTACCGTGCCCAGCAAGGCAGCAGCCAGCAAGCCAAAGACCGGCAAAAAGCTCGTAATCGTAGAGTCCCCTGCCAAAAGCAAGACCATCGCCAAGTACTTGGGCGAGGGTTTCGTCGTCGAAGCGTCCATTGGGCACATTCGCGACCTGCCGCAGCCTTCCGAGCTGCCCGCGGAGCTGAAGAAGTCCTCGATTGGCAAGTTCGCCGTCGACCTTGAGAACAACTTCAAGCCTTACTACGTCATCTCCTCGGACAAGAAGAAGAAGGTGGCAGAGCTCAAGGCGCAGCTCAAGGACGCCGACGAACTTTACCTCGCAACTGATGGGGATCGCGAGGGCGAAGCCATTGCCTGGCACCTGCTTGAGGTTCTCAAACCCAAGGTTCCCGTCTACCGCATGACCTTTGCGGAAATCACCAAGGAGTCGCTGCAGCGCGCGCTGGGGAACTTGCGCGAACTGGACACCGACCTGGTGGACGCCCAGGAAACCCGCCGCGTCGTTGACCGCCTGTATGGGTACGAGCTGTCCCCCGTGTTGTGGCGCAAGGTGGCGCCGAAGCTCTCTGCCGGCCGGGTGCAGTCCGTGGTGACCCGCATGGTGGTTGAGCGTGAGCGCGACCGCATGGCGTTCCGCTCAGCCAACTACTGGGACCTTGCGGGCACGTTCAGCCCCGTGGATGGCCAGGAGCCGTTCAACGCCAAACTGGCGTCACTGGACGGCCGCCGGGTTGCCTCCGGACGTGACTTCAATGACAAGGGTGAGCTGACCGGCAAGAATGTTGCCCACCTCGACGAGGTTGCCGCGAAGGCACTTGCCTCGGCCCTGCAGGACGTGCGTTTTTCCGTCCGCTCGGTGGAGCACAAGCCCTACACCCGCCGCCCCGCCCCGCCGTTTACGACATCGACCCTGCAGCAGGAGGCCGGGCGCAAGCTGCGCTTCTCCTCCAAGTCGACCATGTCGACCGCCCAGCGCCTGTATGAAAACGGTTACATCACCTATATGCGTACGGATTCATCCTCGCTGAGTGATGAAGCGGTCAACGCGGCCCGGCGCCAGGCCTCGGAGCTGTACGGCCCCGAATTTGTGCCTGCCGCCAAGCGTGTTTACGCGAACAAGAGCTCCAACGCGCAGGAAGCGCACGAGGCCATCCGCCCCGCCGGTGACTCCTTCCGCACCCCGGCCCAGGTGGCGAGTGCGCTGCGTGGCGACGAATTCAAGCTGTATGAGCTGATCTGGAAGCGCACGGTTGCCTCCCAGATGGCTGACGCCAAGGGTTCGACGGCGACCATCAAGCTGGGTGCCACGGCTGCCGGCGGGGCTGCTGACGGCCAGGATGCCGAGTTCTCCGCCTCGGGCACCGTCATCACCTTCCGCGGCTTCCTTGCCGCGTATGAGGAAGGCCGCGACGAGTCCCGCAACGACTCGGATGATTCGGACCGCCGCCTGCCCAACGTCAAGGAAAAGGACGCGCTGACAGCGGCGGAAGTCCAGGCCAACGGCCACGACACGTCCCCGCCGCCGCGCTTCACGGAAGCGTCGCTGACGAAGGAAATGGAAGAGCGCGACATTGGCCGCCCGTCCACCTACGCGTCAACGCTGTCCACCATCATGGACCGCGGCTACGTCCGCAAACAAGGCTCCGCCCTGGTGCCGAGCTGGATCGCATTCTCGGTGGTGCGCCTCCTGGAACTGCACTTCACCGACTATGTGGACTACGAGTTCACGGCCGGCATGGAAACCGGCTTGGACAGGATCGCCAACGGCCAGGAGCTGGGCGCCGACTGGCTCAAGCACTTTTATTTCGGCGGCGACGAGAACAAGGGCCTGCAGGCCATTGTGAACAACTTGGGTGAGATCGATGCACGGGAGATCAACTCCATGCCCATCACCGACACCCTGGTGCTGCGGGTGGGCAAGTTTGGCCCGTATTTGGAGAGCACCGTCCCCACCCTGGATGCCAAGACCGGCGAAATCATTGAGGCCGCCCGTGCCAATGTGCCCGAGGACCTGGCCCCCGACGAGCTCACGCCCGAAAAGGCGCAGGAGCTCATGGACACGGCCGCCCCGGAGGAACGCGTTCTGGGTGTTGACCCGGTTTCGGGCCATACGGTTGTCGCCAAGAACGGCCGCTACGGCCCCTACGTCACCGAGGTCATCCCGGAGATGACGGCGGAGGAGATCGCGAACCAGCCCATTGAGTATTACAAGAACGGCAAGCCGAAGCCGCCGAAGAAGCCCGTTAAGGTTAAACCTCGGACAGGCTCCATCTTCAAGTCGATGAGCGTCGACACCGTCACCCTGGATGAGGCGCTGGCCATCATGAGCCTGCCCCGCGTCCTTGGCGCCGATGCCGAAGGCAATGAGATCACCGTTCAGAACGGCCGCTTTGGCCCGTACTTGAAGAAGGGCTCGGACTCGCGCTCCATCGGCACCGAGGAGGAAATCTTCACCATCACCCCGGAGCAGGCGCTGGAGATCTACTCCCAGCCCAAGCAGCGCGGCGCCCGTGCCGCAGTGCCGCCGCTGGCTGAATTTGGTGAGGACCCCGTGTCGGGGAAGAACATTGTGGTGAAGGAAGGCCGCTTCGGACCGTACATCACTGACGGCATCACCAACATCACTGTTCCGCGCGGAACTGAGGTTGAAGAGCTGACCCGGGAGACCGCCGTCGACCTTCTGGCCGACAAGCGCGAACGCGGTCCGGTGAAGCGGACGGCCAAGGCGCCTGCCAAGAAGAAGGCTCCCGCCAAGAAAAAGGCCCCTGCGAAGAAGTAACCGGCTGCGGGTGGGCCCGCCTCCGGGCGCGGCCTGGCCGCCTCACCGGATCCGGCCCGTCCGGGCCACGCTGCGCAACACAAGAGCCCCGCTCCGGCGGGGCTTTTGTGCGTCCGGACGTATTTCACTTTCTGGTTGAGAATGTTTGGAAATGTTTGAATGGGCGAAAATGATATCGGTAACATATGGATTTTCTTTAATGGTACCCGTAACATAGCTCACATGGCCCCCGGTTTGTGTTGTGCATCACGCTCCTTGTTTCTCTGCTGCAAACCTGGGTTCCCGAGTCCATCCGACCAATCCAGCTTCCCTGGGGAGATATGAAAATTCGCCATCGCACGGGCCGAAATGCGGTTGTTGCCGCCTTGACGGCAGCTGCACTGACACTGGCTTCCACCGCCGTTGTGCTCCCGGGGGCCAGCGCCGCCGTCGCACCGGCACTTGTGCCCGCCGTTCTTGCCGCCGCCGCGCCTTCCGGGGCAGTTCCGGTGACTCCGGAAGGTGCCCCGCAGACAATCCCCGGCCTGTCTACGTGGACCGCCGGCCCAGGCGAATTCGCACTGGGTGCCGGTGCCACGGTGATCGGTGCCGACACCACGCTGACTGGCGATCTGGCCGCACAGCTTTCGGCGGTTCTTGACCGCACGGTGGCGACGGCTCCTGCCGGCGCCATTGCCGGGGACCTTGAAGTCGCCCTGGACCCTTCCCGCAGCTCTGCCCTCGGCGAGGAAGGCTATGAGCTCGTGGTTGGTGACACCATCAAGGTCACGGGCGCCACGGCAGCGGGTGCCTTCTATGGCACCCAGACCATTCTGCAGCTGCTGACCCAGGGCAGCACCGTCAACAAGGGCACCTCCATTGACGTTCCGGAATACCAGGAACGCGGTGTGGGGCTGTGTGCCTGCCAGATGCAGGTCTCCATGGAGTCGCTGGAACGCACCATGAAGGATATGGCCTACAACAAGCTGAACCAGCTGTGGCTGGAAACCAAGCTGAAGTCTGATGCCTACCCCAAAGCCAACTTCTGGTCCTACTACACCAAGGCGGAGGCCGCCCAGATCTCTGAATGGGCGAAGAAGTACCACATTGCACTGGTGCTGGAAGTAAACTCTCCCGGACATATGCGCCCCTGGTTGTACAACTACCCAGAGCTGCAGCTGGTGAACAACGCCGGCCAGAAGAAGGAAAATCAGCTTGACATCAGCAAGCCGGAAGCCTTTGAAATGGTCACCACGCTGGCAGACGAATACGCCGCTGCCTTCCCCGACCAGCCTTATTGGCACATGGGCGGCGATGAGTACATGATGGGCGACGGCTACGCCAATTACTCGCAGTTTGCAGACTTTGTCGCCGCCGACCCGGACATCTTCCCGGCAGGCTCTGGCCCAGGCGACGTCTTCATCTGGTTCATGAACAAGGTCAATGCCCACGTCAAATCCACCGGCAAGACCCTGCGTATCTGGAACGACGGCGTCCCGTCCACCAGCACCATTCAGCTGGACAAGGACATCGTCGTTGAGCACTGGCTCAACTCTGGACCCACGCCGCAGGCACTCCTGGATGCTGGGCACGACGTGCAGAACTCAGCCCAGCGCCTCTACTTCAATCGCCCCGGCGCCTACAACGTCAACCTGGCCAGCCTCTGGTCCTCCGGATGGACTCCTCGGACGTTCGACGGCGGCACAACGGTGACCGACGTTGAGGGCGGCGGCAAGGTTTTGGGTGCCAAGCTGTCGGCTTGGCCGGATGACACCACCGCAGCCACGGAGGGCATGGTGGAGGAGCAGTTGTTCGCCACGATGCGGTTCCTTGGCCAGGCCACGTGGGGCAGCCCCAAGCCCACCGCCGACTACGCCAAGTTCAGCACGCTCACGAACAATCTGGGCCGTGTCCCCGGCTACAATTCCTACGTTCGTACGCCCGTCGGTGATGGCGGCTACTCCATTGCCACCGCAGGACAATCCGTCAATGCCGGCGAAACTGCCGTGACCCTGACCGCTGACGCAGGAGACACCTGGCAGTTGGCAGCCACCGATGACAACTACTACAAGATCAGCACCGACGCCGGCCAGTGCCTCACCATGGATGGTGGCGTGCTTTGGCTGAATGCCCCGATGGAGCAAAACCTGGCTCCGTCGCTGGTGGATTGCACCGCGAGCAACCGCAGGATCAACAACCTGCAGAAGTGGGAAATCCTTGCAACTGACGGTGGCTACAAGATCCGCAATGCCATTACGCAGATGCCTCTCAGCGTCAATGCGGAGGGGGCGCTGACGCAGCAGCCAGCAGATGTGAGTGCTGCCAGCCTGTTTACCCTCGCCGGTGAAGTGTCCACCAACGTGGCTGCACCCTCCCGTGCAGTGGCGGGAACACCCGGCGCCGTCACGGTAACTGTCGACAACCGCACCGCAGTCGACATGGCCGACACCGTGGTGACACCCGCGGTGCCGGCCGGCTGGACGGTCGAACCGGCCTCCATCACCTTGGGTGGCGTGGCGGCGGGAGCCACCAAGACGGCAGCGTTCACAGTGACACCGGCCGGTGACGCCAACTTCGGGGAATTTACAGTCTCTGCGGCCACCTCCTACACATCAGGCTCGGAATCGCTTGTCAGCAACGCAAGTGCCAAGGGATTGCTGACCTGTTCGGCGGAGCCGGTGCGCCCGGTTGCTGCAGACGTGGACAGCTTCAACAATGCCCAAGGCGAGATCACACCCGGGGCCAACGCGATTGACGGCGACCCCAACACGTTCTGGGGCACTCCGTGGACGCCCTCGAATGTCCCGATGCCGCATACCATCCAGGTTGATCTGGGCAGGGAAATGAGCGTCTGCGCCATTAACCTGCTGCCGCGTCAGGGCAGTTCTTCCGGTGCCATCAATGGACGCATCCTGGGCTATGAGGTGTACCTCAGCAACAGCAAGGACGAGCCCGGCGCCAAGATTGCCGAGGGTGAATTCCCCAACAGCAATGCGTGGCAGACAGTGGTTCTGGAGACGCCGTCGGCAGGTCAGTTCCTGACGGTGAAGGCGCTTTCGGAGCAGGCAGGCCAGCCGTGGACGACACTCGCCGAGCTCACAGTCGATGCGGACGAGGTGTCCGTTGAGCCGACTGAACAGCCTACTGAGGAGCCGACGACGGAACCTACAGTTGAGCCCACTGAGGAACCGACAGTGGAGCCGACTTTGGATCCAACGACGGAGCCCACTGTGGAGCCGACTGTGGATCCAACGACGGAGCCCACTGACGAACCGACTGTGGAGCCGACAGTGGATCCAACGACGGAGCCGACGACGGAGCCCACTGACGAACCGACTGTTGAGCCAACGGGCTCGACCCCGGCGGGCCCGACAACCACGGTTCCTGCAACGACAGCGCCTGTGACGACGGCCCCTGCAACCACAGGGCCGGTGGAGACAGCCTCTGCAACGTCCGCCGCGTCGGTCGTGGCAAAGGATGTCCGCCAGGGACAGGCCGCGACGTTCACTGGCTCCGGGTTCCTCCCCGGCGAGAACGTGCGGGGAACAGTTCACAGCGATCCCGTTGACCTGGGGTTGGCAATTGCGGACGCCGATGGCAACGTTTCCTTCCGCTGGAACGTGCCGGCCAACTTTGCGGTGGGCACGCACACCGTAACGCTCAGTGGAGAATCCTCCAAGCGCGTAGTGGAGGCCAGCTTCACCGTGTTGTCCAGCAGCGACGAGCTGGCCCGGACGGGTGCCAACACCATGGCGCTCTGGGGCGGCGCACTGCTCATGGTGCTGCTTGGTGCAGCAGCGGTTGTCGGAAATCGGCGTCGCACAGGGTTGCATAAATAAGCACCCCGGCTGCTGCCCGCACATGAAACATTGAAGGCAGCGGAGAAGCGCGAACTAGGCAGGCCCGGCAGTGCAGCAACGTCATTGTTGCTGCACTGCCGGGCCTGTTTGCACAGGTGACTCCCGTGCGCCGATTCGCGTGGAATGGACGTGGAGGGACAATAATGGGCCTATGAGATTAGGCGTACTCGACATCGGGTCCAATACAGTCCACTTGCTCCTGGTTGACGCACGCCCGGGGGCCAACCCCGTGCCATTCGCTTCCCACAAGCGGCCGCTGAGCCTGGTGAAGCACCTTGACGCCGAGGGCAACATCAGCGACGCAGGCCAGCATGAACTGATCGAGTTCATCCTTGAGGCGTGGGAGTTTGCGGCCAAGCACAAGGCCAAGGACCTGCTGGCGTTTTGCACCTCCGCCATCCGGGAATCAACCAACGGTGCCGCAGTGCTGGACCGGGTGCAGCATGAAACCACCATCCGCCTGACCGAACTCACCGGCGAGGAAGAGTCGGCCATGACGTTCTTTGCGGTGCGGCGCTGGCACGGCTGGGGTGCCGGCACCATCTTGAATCTGGATATTGGTGGCGGCTCCTTTGAAATCTCCCAGGGCAGCAACGAACTGCCCGACCTGGCACATTCGGTGCAGTTGGGCGCCGGCCGCCTCACCAGGGAGTGGCTGTCCGAGGACCCGCCCACGGCCAAGAGCGTGAAACGGCTGCGCAAGCACATCAAGGAAACCCTCAGGGAGCCCATTGCCGCCACCCAGGCACTTGGGGTGCCCAACATCGTCACCGGCTCATCCAAAACCTTCCGGGCGCTGGCGCGCATCACGGGCGCTGCGCCGTCGTCCATGGGACCGTACGTGCGCAGGGAACTGCACCTGAGCGATTTGGGGCTCTGGTCACAGCGGCTGTCGGCGATGTCGTGGGCGGACAGGCTGCACCTGCCGGGTGTCTCCGCCGCCCGCGCCCCGCAAGTGCTGGCAGGCGCGCTCGTGGCCCAGACGGCGCTGGAGCTGTTCAACGTGACGAGCATGCAAATCAGCCCCTGGGCGCTGCGCGAAGGACTGATCCTGCGCCGCCTTGACCAGCTGGTGTTTGACGGTCCGCTGGACCCTCCGGCCCATGTTGCCAAGCTGATCAATTCTGAAACGAGGTAGACGCAGATGACGCACCCACCCACGAATTCCGCCGCCGACCACGGCGCCGAGCCTGCCGCGCGGCAGCCCATTCCCGTGGCCCTGTCCACCGCCTCCGTGTATCCGTTGTCGGTCCATGACGGCTTTGCCATCGCGGCCGACCTTGGCTACGACGGTGTGGAGGTGCTGGTGACGCACAACGGCGACAGCCAGGACGCCTCGGCGTTGAACCGGCTGGCGGAGCGCTACGACCAGCCCATCGTCGCCATTCATGCCCCGACGCTCCTGCTCACCCAGCAGGTGTGGGGCAGCGCCTGGAACAAAGTCCAGCGCTCAGCCCAGATGGCCGTGGACGTTGGGGCCGACGTCGTGGTGGTCCATCCGCCGTTCCGCTGGCAAAACGACTATGCGGAAACGTTTGCCCACGGCGTGCGCGACATTGCGGACGCGTTTGGGGTGCGAATCGCCGTTGAGAACATGTATCCGTGGCGGCTTCGCGGGCGCGAGGCGCTGGCCTACCTGCCGCACTGGGACCCTGTCCCGCAGGACTACAGCGATGTCACCTGGGATTTCTCCCATGCGGCGTCCGCCGGGGCCTCGAGCCTTGACGCCGTGAAGGCGCTGGGCGAGCGCTTGCGGCACATCCACCTCACGGATGGCATCTCGCCGTCGACGAAGGACCAGCATTTGATTCCGGGCCACGGCACGCAGGAGTGTGTCGAGGTGCTCCAGCACATCGCCAGCAACGGGTTCGACGGCGTGGTGGTTGCCGAAATTTCCACCCGCAAGGCCAAGGGTGCCGGGCAGCGCGAAGAGTGGCTGGCCGAAACGTTGGAGTTTGCCCGGATCCACCTGGGCCAGAACGCCCCGTAGCTGCTGCCGGCACCAATACGCGGAGAGACGGCGCCGTGGCGGGGGTAGTTGTTGCCATTCGCCCGCGCAAAAGACAACTTTGCAGGTTCCGGGGGTAGTCGTTGCCATTCGCCGCCGGTGTACCAGGTGCGAATGGCAACAACGACCCCCAGGGCCCAACAGCGCAGCCTTAAATGCGAAATCGCCGGAGACATGTCACCAGTGGATGGGGGGAATCACTGGCGAGTTCTCCGGCGATTTGACTGGTCTTCAGGACAAGACCAGTCCGATCATCACTCGCACCCTTTTGAGGTATTTAAAAGATTACGGCCCGCGGTTGAGAATAGCCGGGGCGCCAGCTGTGCGTTTGCCTTTAACCATGTTCCTTTCGCCCCCGGGCGCCGGTTTGCCGGTGGTTAAAGCACGGTGAAAACAGTGCTGAAAGAGGTCTTGAAGCGGTGCCCGGTTGCATGTCGTGCCGCGGCAAAGAAAGATGGACGGATGATGAAAAAAATTGTGTTTCTTGGCTGTGGTTCCATGGGTGAAGCTATTTTGGGCGGCATGTTGGCTGCCGGGGTGTCACCGCAGTCAGTGGTTGTGACTGTCCGCCGGCCCGAGCGGGCCACCGAATTGGCCGCCCGCCACGGCGTCACCGCCATGGCCTCCAACGAAGAGGCTGCGGCCAACGTCGAAGCAGTTGAGGGTGCCAGCGTCGTGATTTTGGCTGTGAAACCCGTGGGCGTCACCGCCATGTGCCGCGAAGTTGCGGACGCCCTGGACTCCAACGCCGTGGTCATCAGCGTTGCCGCTGCTGTTTCCCTGGCCCAGATGGAGGCTGCCCTGCGACCGGGACAGCCGGTTGTGCGTTCCATGCCCAATACGCCGCTGAAGGTGGGCCGCGGCGTGGTTGCCCTTTCTGCCGGTTCCTCCGTCGACGAGCATCATTTGGCGGCCGCCCACGAGGTCTTCGACGGCTCGGGCGTGGTCCTGGATGTTCCCGAGGATCAGCAAAACGCCGTGTCAGCCATCAGCGGCTCCGGACCGGCCTACGCGTTTTACCTGGCCGAAGCGATGGCCGCGGCCGCTGAGGACTTCGGGCTTTCGCCTGAGGTCGCCCAGGTGCTCGCGCGTGAAACCGTGGCGGGAGCCGGCATCATGCTGGCCGAACCGGGTGCCAATGCAGGTGAGCTTCGTCGTGCCGTCACCAGCCCCAAGGGCACCACCGAACAAGCCATTGCCAGCTTCGACAAGGACGGCCTGCCCGGCCTCATCAAGGCAGGCACGAAGGCTGCTGCTGCGCGGGCCGCACAGATCACGGAAGAACTCTCCGCCGCCAACTGACGCGGCATCCCCATTGCTCGGTTTTCCCCGACGCGGCATCACCCAATGCGGCACGGCCCTGGCGGGCTGTGGCCGGGTGATGCCCCGTCAGGCCGGGGTGTTGGCTTCCAAAGTCAGCAACAGCGCCTTCGCTTCCGGGCCGCCCAGGTAGGCGCCCTGATGGCCGTCCGAACGGATCACCCGGTGGCATGGCACCACCAGGGGCAGGGGGTTGCGTGCGCACGCCGTTCCCACAGCCCGCACCGCCCGGGGGCTGCTGGTCAGTGCCGCGATGGCGGCATAGCTGGCCGTGCGCCCGTACCCAATGTCAGGCAGGTGGGCAAGCACTTCGCGCCTGAAACCGTGGGACAGCTGTAAATCCAGGGGCAGGTCAAAATGCCGGCGCCGCCCGGCAAAATATTCCTCGAGTTCCTGTGCCACCGGGTCCAGGCGCGACGGCGCCAACATCACCCGCGGGCTGATGGTTGCTGCCAGTGATTCCAGCACGGCGTCGTGCCCTTCCCGCGCAAAGGCCACCCGGACCAAGCCCGCCTTGGTGCCGGCCAGAAGCAACGCCCCAACAGGGGAGTCCATGGTCCGGTAGGCGACGTCAACCAGTCCGTCCACAGCAGCGGCCCGCCGCAGTTCTTCGGCCAATCGCACCAAAGCCTCGTTGCCCGAATCCGCCACGGAGGCAAATTCGGCGGGCAATTCATGTCCCGGTTCCTCATGCTCAAACATCGTCGGCTGTCCCTTCATTCGGCGCCGGCTCACTCGGCGCCAGCAAATTGCGCAACTTCCTCATGCCATCCGCGGTGGCCCGTCGCGCTGCCGCCTCGGAATTGCCCAACAGTTCGGCCACCAGTGCATGGCGCAGCCCCGCCAGATGGTGGTACACCACTGCCTCCCGCTGTGTGGGCGGCAGCTTGGCCAGCGCCGCCCACACCTCTGCGGCAGCCTCGCCCGCCTCCACTGCCCGGACGACGACGTCCCCGCCGCCGGCACTGCTGTCACCGCTGCCGTGGCCACCGTCGGCATTGACTCCGCCACGGCCGCCGAGTCGGGTCGTGCCTCCCCGCCGATCAGTTCCGGCCGGTCCGCCGCTGTCCACGGGGGTGGGCAGCCGGAGGGCCTTGCGGTGATGGTCGACGGCCTTGTTGCGGGCGATCGAGACCAGCCAGGCTTCCCAGTTCCGCACACGGCCGGAGTCGGGGTACACGCGCAGCGCGGCCAGGAAAGTCTCCTGCCAAACGTCGTCGGCGTCCACCTCGCCGACCAGCCCCCTGCAGACCCGCAACACGGTGGCGCCATGGGCTGTCACCAAGGTTTCAAACGGCGGCAGGACTGCGCGTGCGCCGGAACCTGCGGCGGAACCTGGCCTGCGTGTGCTGGAACCTGCGCCGGAACCCGGCCTGCCGGCGCCCACCATCTTCGCGCTCAAAACAAGGGTTCGGTGTGGGTTCGGGCCGGGTTTTCCAACTCCAGCAGGAATTCCTTGCGGTGCACCCCGCCGGCATAACCCACCAACGCACCGTTCGCCCCCACCACGCGGTGGCAGGGCACGATGATGCTGATGGGGTTGCGGCCGCTCGCCGACCCCACCGCCTGTGCCATGGACGGATCGCCCAGCAGCGCCGCCAGCTGGCCGTACGTGCGCAGTTCACCGTAGGGAATGTCAGCCAGGGCAGCCCACACCCGCTGCTGGAAGGGGCTGCCAAGGGGTGCCAACGGCAGGGAGAACTCCCGCCGGGAGCCGGAAAAATATTCGCCCAACTGCTCCACCGTCGCAGCCAGCACCGGTGACGAGGACGCAGCCACCCGCTCACCCAACGTCGCCAAGGCCGGGCGGCGCCTGTGCTCCGCCATGTACACGGCTGCCAGTCCGGCGTCGTCCGCCACGGCCGTCAGCGGGCCCAGGGGCGAGTCAAAAACCGAGTGCTTGACCATCAGAAATTACCTCCTGCCCTGTAGACGCAGCCCAAGCCAAAAACGTGAGATCAGGGGCGCGAGGCGAACCGTTCGAGCAGGTCGACGTAGCCGGAGACGATGAGCATGTCGCGGCTGGAAACGCGGGTGTTTGGCTGGGCATAGGTGAAGTCTTCGCCCGGCGATTTCACCCCGACCACGGTGACGCCGTACTTGGAGCGGACCTTGGATTCCTCCAACGTGAAGCCTTGGGTTTCCTTCGGCGGGTACATTTTCACGATCGCGAAATCGTCGTCGAATTCGATGAAGTCCAGCATGCGCCCGCCCACCAGGTGCGCGGCACGGACGCCGGCGTCGGCCTCGGGGTAAATGACGTGGTTGGCGCCGATGCGCGTCAGGATCTTGCCGTGCGACTGCGTGATCGCCTTGACCCACAGGTGTGCGATGCCCAAATCCACCAGGTTCACGGTGATGAGCACGCTGGATTCGATGGACGTGCCCACACCGACGACGGCGGAGCTGAAGTCCTGTGCCCCCAGCTGGCGCAGCGCGTCGATGTTGGTGGCGTCGGCCTCGACCACGTGGGTCAGCACGCCGGCCCACTTTTGCACCAGGGCAGGGTCGCGCTCAATGGCGAGCACCTCCCTGCCTTGCTTGACCAGCTGGTGGGCCGTGGCGGCACCAAACCGGCCCAGCCCAACGACCAACACCGGGGAGTTGTGCGGCGGGCGGTTGCTGGAGTCTATTTTGTCAGCCAATGATGGGCCTTTCTTCCGGGTAGTGGTACAGCTGGCGGCGCTGGCGCAGGGCCAGGGCGGCTGCCAGCGTGATGGAACCGACGCGGCCAAAGAACATCATGGCGCACAGGACATAGACGCCCGACGGCGGGAGCTCGGCACTGAGCCCCGTGCTCAGCCCGACTGTGGCAAAGGCCGAGATGGTTTCAAAGAGCACCCGGTCCAGGCTTTCCCCGGAGATCGCCAGCAACAGGCCGCAGGCGATCATGACGAAGGTGGCGCCCATCATGATGACCGAGATGGCCACCCGCATGGTGCCCTGGGGGATGGTGCGGCCGTAGATCTTCACGTCGTTGTCGCCGCGGGCTTCGGCCACGATGGCCAGGAACATGACGGCGAGCGTGGTGACCTTGATGCCGCCTGCCGTGGACGCGGAGCCGCCGCCCACAAACATCAAGGCGTCCGTGAGCAGCATTGTGGAGGAGTGCATCGAGTTCATGTCGACCAGGTTGAAGCCCAGGGACCGGGTCATGACGGAGGCAAAAACAGAGTGGGTGACCTTGTCCCCGACGCTCATGGGTCCGATGGTGTCCGGGTTCGTCCACTCCATGGCCCCCCACAGGATGGTGCCGGCAACGAGCAGCAACAGGGACACCTGGATGGTGAGCTTGGCGTGCAGGGTCCACTTCTTGAAACGGAACCCGGTCGCCAGCAGCACCATCAGCACCGGGAAGCCGAGGCTGCCAATGAACCCGCCAATCATCAGCGGGACCAGGATCCACAGATCGGCCTCGTAGGGCACGACGCCGTCGGAATGGGGTGTGAAGCCGGCATTGTTAAAGGAGGAAATGGAGTAAAAGGCCGCATGCCAAATCGCCTGCGGGACGGACTCGCCCAGGACCAGGAACCGGGGTGCCAGCGCCAGTGCCAGCACCAGCTCGATGGCCACCGAGGTGCTGATGACGATGCGCAGCAGGGTGCCCACCTCGCCGAGTCGCCCGGCATTCATGGCCTCCTGGGCGATGAGCTTTCCACGCACACCCAACCGCTTGCTGACCATCAACGACATGAGGGAAGCCAACGTCAGGATGCCCAAGCCGCCAACAAAAATACCGATCAAAATGACAAGTTGGCCGAAAAATGACCAGTGGAGGGCAGTCGAGACGGTTGTCAGCCCGGTGACGCAGACGGCGGAGACCGCCGTGAAGAGGGCGTCGTGGAAGGTTGTGGGCTGGCCGTCGCGGGAGGCCACGGGCAGGCACAGGGCCAAGGTGAAAGCCAAAATGACCAAGGCAAAGACAATCAACGCCAACCTGGCCGGTGAAGTGTTGGCGACCCTGTCGACAAAATCGCGGACACTCACCACGACTCTTAACGGCCATCGCGGCAGCCACTGGGAAAGTGTCGAATTGGAACTCACCGCTGCGCTGCCCCTCCTGCCATGACGTGTTTCCAAGCCGCGGATACGGCAATTGTGGCCGGACTTCGGTAGCCTGTGATGGATGTCATCCTTCGCCAGCGCAGGGCCAGCGGCCGTCCCGACAAGCATAGTCTGCGATGCGGCCATGTCCGCGTACAATTTCGGGCCAAATCATCCCATGTCGCCCAAGCGCCTTGACCTAACAGCGACGTTGGCCCGGGAGCTGGGAATCTTTGACCTGCCCCAAGTGGACGTCGTGGAGTCCTATGTGGCGTCCGACGACGAACTTGCCCGCGTGCACACCCGCGACTACATCGCCGCAGTCTGCCGGATCGGGGACGACCCAACGCTGACCGACCAGGTCCACGGGCTGGGCACCGAAGACGATCCTGCCTTTGCCGGCATTCACGAAGCCAGCGCCAGGCTGGCCGGGGGATCGCTGGCGGCCGCCGACGCCGTCATCAGTGGAACCGTGCAGCGGGCAGTGAACTTTGGCGGGGGCATGCACCACGCGTTCCCGGACAAGGCCAGCGGCTTTTGCATCTACAACGACGTGGCCCTGTCCATCATGAAACTGCTTGACTCGGGGGTCACGAAGATTGCCTACATTGACATTGACGCCCACCACGGCGACGGCACCGAACGCATCTTTTGGGATGATCCCCGCGTCCTGACCATCTCACTGCACGAATCAGGGATGACACTGTTCCCCGGCACGGGGTTCGCCAACGACGTGGGCGGGCCGCAGGCGGTGGGCACCGCGGTGAACGTTGCCCTGCCGGCCAACACCTCGGATGCCGGGTGGCTCAGGGCCTTTCACGCCGTCGTGCCGCAACTGGTTGAAGCCTTCGAGCCGGAGGTCATCGTCAGTCAGCACGGCTGCGACTCGCACCGCGAGGACGAGCTGACGCATCTGAACACCTCGGTGGACGGGCAGCGGGAGGCGGCCCTGAGCATTGCCGCGCTCGCCGACAAGGTGTGCGGCGGGCGCTGGATTGCGACCGGCGGCGGCGGCTACAACATTGTCAGCGTGGTGCCGCGGGTGTGGAGCCACCTGATGGCGATCGTGGCAGGTCGGCCGGTTCCGCTGCGCACCGCCGTGCCCGAGACGTGGCGGACGTATGTGGCGGAGAAGTACGGGATGATGGCGCCGCTGCTCATGGGCGAGGACGCGGACACCTGGTGGCGCTCCTGGGAAGTCGGGTACAACCCCTCGGACGCCGTGGACAGGACCGTCATGGCCACACGAAAAGCTGTTTTCCCGCTGTACGGGCTCGACCCCTGGTTTGATTAGTCCCCACTTGCAGGCCCGGAAATCGCTGGCGCGATTTTCGGGAACCTGGCAAGCGTGGGCCCCACCCACTTCTCCCAAACTCGGGCCGCTTTCGCGTCTGAAGCTCGGGTCCCTCGAAGTTGGGGGCCCAGCAACTTGCCGGCCCGGAAATCGCTGGCGCGATTTTCGGGAACCTGGCAAGCGTGGGCCCACCCAAACTTCTCCCAAACTCGGGCCGCTTTCGCCCGGGATGGAAATACGCGCCGAAAGGTGCCAAAGCCGCATGATTCTGAGGCTGCTGCGTCGAGAATGGGTCAAGCTCGCGAAACGACCCACAACATCCACCTATTTCGCGGCTGAGGGTCATTTTCGGCGAAACGGGACGCCACACGATACGGCTGAGGGTCATTCTCGGCGCAGCACACACCCTCCGCCATGAGCTGCCCGCATCCCTGCGAAAGGAAACGGGCACGGCGGCCCGTATGTGAGCGAGGCTTCGCCAAAACAGCCCCTGATCTGAGCGAGGACCTGAAGCCGGGACGGTGAACCCATCTACGGATGAGTTACACGCGCCAATTTATCCCCCAAATGGTGTAAATATTGCGCGCGGCGGCAACAAAAGTGCTTCGGAGGCCTGCAGGGAGCTCCCAAACCCTTATGATAAGGAGGCTGAAGCATTCAGCGCCGCGGACATCCACACAGTGTTCGCTTCTTATTTTCTGCTGGCACAGCACCGGGGGCTCCATCATTCACCCCCGCCTGGCGTCGCAATGAATCCACCGTGGGGGAGTTCCTTTTGGGCCGGCAATTGGGTAGTAAGTATGTCCTTCAGGACAGCATTGGGCGCGGCGCCATGGGCGAAGTTTTCCGCGGCCATGACGATGTGGGCCATGAACTGGCCTTCAAGGTCCTGCATCCGGACATGGCCGGCGACCCGCAGATTGTTGCCCGTTTCGTCCAGGAACGCAGCATCCTGCTTTCCGTCAGCGGACCCAACTTGGTGCAGGTTGTCGACCTTGTCGTTGAGGGCCACACCCTTGCCATCGCCATGGAGCTGGTCTCCGGACAGGACCTGCGCGCCCACCTGAAGCGATTTGGGACGCTCGCCCCGGCCATGATCTGCCAGATCGGCGCAGGCATTGCCAGCGGTTTGGCGCTCATTCACGACGCCGGCATCGTGCACAGGGACATCAAGCCGGAAAACGTGCTGATCTCCAAGGACAATGGCGGCCTTGTCCCCAAGGTCACCGACTTTGGTGTTTCGTCCCTTGTGGACACGGAGCGGGCCCGCAGCACCATGCTGGTGGGAACGCCGCAGTACATTGCCCCGGAGGCAAGTGAAGGCGGTGCCATTACGGCGGCGTCGGACCTGTATGCGCTGGGAATTGTCCTGTACGAGCTGGCCTGCGGCGTCACCCCGTTCGCCGGCGGTTCGGTCATGGCCGTGCTGCGCAGGCATAGTGCCGCAAGTCCCGGCCGGCCGGCCGCGGTTCCGGACGAACTGTGGGATCTGATCAGCTGGCTGCTTGCCAAGAACCCCGCCCAACGTCCGCCCAACGCTCGCCAGGTGGCCACAATTTTGGAGGCCCTGGCCCCCTCGTTGAAGACTTACCCGCCCGCACCGAGGTTGACGACGCCTCCCGCCCCGGCGCCAAGTCTGGAAACCCAGGCCACCCAGGCCGTGAGTTTCCCCGTGGGGCTGCCCAATGGCGGGAATCTGCCCGACGGCAGCAGCCTGCCCGACGCGGCGACGTCAATGCAGCAATCGTCCCTGCAGCAGTCCCAGCAGAACAGCGGAAATTCGCACGGGACGGCAGGGACGGCGCAAAGCGTCTCCCTCCCGCCGGCCACATCCCCCACGATGACGGCACCCCACGAGCCGGCGCACCACGGGGCCGGGCAGTCAGCAGCGGCCGATACGGCATCCCGGCGCCCAAAAAAGTCGCGGAAGGGGCTGTGGATCGTCCTTGTCTCGGTCCTTGCCGTGATTTTGCTGGCCGGAGGTTCCCTCACCGTCCTGAACCTGCTGAGTAATAAGGGCGGCGACGTCATTGCTGACCCCGGAGCGCTGCCCACGCAGACGCAGTCGACAGCCTCGGAGGACCCCAGCGGCGAGCCCACCCCAAGCGATGACCCCACTCCGAGCGATGACCCCACCCCGAGCGACAACCCCATGCCCACCGACGGTTCCTGGCCAACCGGCGAGTACGACAGCCTGTACACGCCCGACTATGTGGGCAAGACGCTGGGCGCGGCACAACAGTCCTTGGCCGAGGTGCCCGGTGATCCCGTAACAGTGGACGTCGTGAACAAGTACGACGCCGACATCGCCGACGGCACCGTGCTGTCCCAGTACCCCGAGGCTGGACAGGTCATGGGCACCGACGTGGAGTTGACGGTTGCCCGCTCGGAGGTCATCGCCTACTTGGAGGACGAGTCGCCGGTTTCCGGGGACGCCGGCAGTTTCGGGGCAGCTAAAATTTCCGGCGAAACCTATGCCCACAGCATGGAAACTTCGGTTTGCGGCTACTCTTCATCCAATTCTGTTGAATACAACCTTGGCCGCAAATACGCATCCTTCTCCGCCACGGCGGGCATATCGGATGACTCGGCAGACAGCAGCGCCGTGGTCCTCCTCGAGGTGTTTGCCGACGGCCGCAAGGTCTCCACCCAGTCCGTCACCTACGGCAAGCCCTTCACCGTCACCGCCGACATGACCGACGCGCTGCGCATGAAGATTCAGTGGCAGGCCACCAGCTGCGCCGAGGACTCGTCCTCCGGGACCAACCTTGCCCTGGGCGAGGCCAAACTCCTTGGCCACCCCGGCAAGGCACCGACGGAGAGCGCGCTTCCGTGACGGCTGCCGGGTCCACCCTGGAGGTGACCGTGGGGTTGCGGTCGTGGACGCTGCATCCGGGGCAGCGGGTCCTCATTGGGCGCGGCGCCGACGCGCAGATTTTGGTCGCCGACCCCAAGGTCTCGCGCACCCACGCGTCCGTGCAGTTCGACGGCGGTTGGTGGATTCAGGACGAAAACAGCGCCGGAGGCCTCTGGTCCGGAGGGCGCAGGGTGCCGCGGCTCAGAATTGATGCCGGCACCCAGGTGCATTTGGGGAACCCGGACGACGGCGCCCCCGGACTTTCACTGTCCCCGCACCTTCCGGAACCCGGGGCAACCCTGCTGCCATCCGCCGTCGACAGTTCACAGCTGCCGGTCCACACCGGCCGGCAGCTCCCGCAGACGCGGCCCCTCCGGCCCGTTCCGCCAACACCCCAGGCACCACAAGCGCCGCAGGAGTTCAGCCTCAGCGTGGGCCGCGGTGTTGAAAACGACGTGGTCGTCCGGGATGTGCTGGCCTCCAGAAACCATGCGACGCTGCACTGGTCGGAGGGCAGGCTGTCCATCGAGGACCGGGGCAGCCTGAACGGCACCTTTGCCAACGGGATGCGGCTGCAGGGCAGGGTGCCTGTCTCCATTGGCGACCGGGTCACCGTGGGCAACTCGGACTTTGAGATTACTCTTGCGGGGGGCTTGATCAACCTCAAACAGGTCAAGGATGAGGAGGGCCTGCGGCTGGAAGGCGTCGGGTTCACCGTCCGCGACGGGCGCAGGCCCAAGGCCCTGCTGCACGACATTGAGTTTGAGGCCGGGCACGGGCAGCTGCTGGCCGTCATCGGCCCCTCAGGCGCGGGCAAGTCAACGCTGATGGGCGTGTTGACAGGCGCCAAACGCCCGTCCGCGGGGTCGGTGCGGTTTGACCACCAGGACATTGTGAACAACTATGCCGCCCTGCGCACACGGATTGGTTTTGTGCCCCAGGATGACATCCTGCACAAATCCCTGACGATCCGGGCGGCCCTGGAATATGCCGCACGGCTGCGGCTTCCTGCCGACACGAGCCGCGCCGAACGCCGGGAGCAGGTCGACAGGGTGCTGGGCCAGCTTGATTTGCACGAGCAGGCCGGCACGAAAGTCAGCAAGCTGTCCGGCGGGCAGCGCAAGCGTGCTTCGGTGGCCATGGAACTGCTGACGGAACCCGCACTGCTGATTTTGGATGAACCCACCTCCGGACTCGATCCGGCCATGGACAAACAAGTCATGGACACGCTGCGGCTGCTGGCCAATGCCGGGCGTGTGGTGGTTGTCGTCACGCACAATGTGGCGAACCTGGACGTTTGCGACCGCGTGGTGCTGCTGGCCAAGGGCGGTCTCCCGGCCTACCTGGGCGCCCCGGAAGCCATTTTGGGGTATTTCCAGGCTCCGAACTGGGCCGGCGTGTTCAAGCAGGCCTCCGAATTTCCCGAGCAGCTGTATGCCAGGTTCCGTGAAAATGTGCCGCGGCTGGCAAGAAGGGCGGGCCCGGCGACGCGGCCCGCCGAAGCCAGTGGACCGGTTTCAGCCGGGCCGGCTGCTGGCGGTGGCCCGGCTGCGACCGGTGGTCCGTCTGTGGGCGCAAGCTCCAGCGGGCGCCAATTCCGGGCCGTCATGGCCCGGCAGCTGAGCCTCCTGTGGGCTGACAAAGGCTATTTCGCCTTCCTCAGCCTGCTGCCGCTGGTCTTGGGCGTTCTTGCTTTGGTCGTGCCGGGAACCAGGGGCTTTGGCGTGCCGGACCAGAAAGACCTGGGCGAGCCAAGCCAGCTGTTGGTCGTGCTGGTTTTTGGCGCGGCGTTCATGGGCATGGCACTTTCGGCCAAGGACCTGGTGACCGAACGGGAGATCTTCCGGCGGGAAAAGGCCGTGGGCCTGCGTCCGGCACCGTATTTGTTTGCCAAGGCTCTGGTCTTCACCGGCATTTGCCTGGTGCAGTCCCTGGTCATGACAGCCATCGTCCTCTGGGGCAAGCCGGCCCCCGACAACCAGCTTTTGCCGGGGCTGCCGGGGACCGAGATCTTTATCGCCATTGCTTTGACAGCCTGCGTCTGTGCCTTTCTTGGGCTGGGAATGTCGGCCTGGGTGCGTTCAGCAGACCAGGTCATGCCGCTGTTGGTAGTCACGGCCATGGCCCAGTTGGTCCTGTCCGGCGGGCTGATCCCCGTCACGGGCCGTCTGGGGCTTGAACAAATTTCCTGGTTGTCACCCACCCGTTGGGGGTTTGCCTTGGGCGCCCAATCCATTGACTTGAAGTCACTGGTCCCGTCGTCCGAGGACGACTGGTTCTGGACGCATTCATTCCAACAGGCAGGCATTGCAGCCGCGGTGCTTGTAATATTGGGGGTCATTTATCTGGCTGCGGCGTGGATTCGGCTGGTGAAATTGCCGGCCAACACGGAATAACGTTTTAAAGCACGGTTGGCTGCTGCCAGCCGTGCTCTGTGAGTTGCATGTTTAGTTAATGAAAATTTGGGGGAAATCCTATGTCAGATCAAGGCACCAGTTATCAACCGGCCAGCGGTGGGCCAGGGCTTCCGCCGCCGCCTCCGCCGCCACCCTCACAGGGGGCGGCATTTGGGGCAGGTCAGGGTTTCCCGGGAGGAACTCCGGCGCCAGCTGCTGCAAAGGGATGGCGGCCCTCAAAGAAGCTTGTCATCATTGCCTCCGCGATCATTCTGGTTGTGGTGATTGGGCTTGTGGGGCTGTTCATTGTCAAAGACATCATGCGCGGAGGCGAGAAATCGCCGGAAGCAGCCGGGGAAAAATTGATCGAATCGGTCAACAACAAGGACATTGTTGGGCTCGTCACCAACATTTCCCCGCACGAACGTAACGCCGTGATGCGGTTGCAATCCGCTGTGACCGACAAGTTCAAGGAATTCGGCCTTGCCGAAGCGCTGAAGAAAATCTCTCCGGAGGCTGCCGAAGCCACCGATGCCGGGGAATTCTCCTTGGACGGCGTTGAGATCACCGTGTCGGGCGCAACCCCCACCGTGACGGAGCTTTCGGAGGGGTTTGCGCAGGTGCGTTTTTCCTCCGGCGAAGTGCGCACGGTGATCGATCCAGGCAAGACAAAGGGTGCACTGCGTGCTGCCCTGGACTC
Organism: Specibacter sp. AOP5-B1-6; assembly: GCF_052376555.1. Taxonomy (NCBI): domain Bacteria; kingdom Bacillati; phylum Actinomycetota; class Actinomycetes; order Micrococcales; family Micrococcaceae; genus Specibacter; species Specibacter sp. AOP5-B1-6. Next base: position 59,334 of record NZ_JBQSVT010000003.1, on the reverse strand, counting down.
GGCCGACCAGGACGAAATTATTGAAAATGATTTCCTCGTCGCTGACCTTGGCCCGAACCAGAACGGTCTGTCGTTGATCTCGGCCAAAACCGATGGACGTTGGTACCTGAGCCCGATGCTCAGCGCGCTGGAATATGGAAACACCTGGGTCGAGGAAAATAACGGACCATCCTCCAGAGGGCAGCTTCCTGACAAGTTCCCGGCGGGCAGCGACTCGCCCGATGCGGCAGCCAGTACAGCTGTTGGCAACACAATTGCAGCGCTCAAGTCCGCGGATCCAAGCAAGATGGCACCGTCACTGGTCAAGCACGAAGCAGCGGCGATTTATCTGTATGCCCATTTGTGGGAGGCATCGGGTGCTGGCGAGGACGACTTCAAGGTTTCGCTGGGAGATTCCAGCTTTACCAAGGGCCCGCAGGACGGCGACCGGGCGCTGGCGTTCGTGCAGAATCTTTCCTTGAACCTTGACGGTGACAAGGTTTCCCTGACGGACTCCTGCGTTTCTGATCCATCCGGAGAGAAAATGTGCCTCAACGGTTCGGGGTATGCCATGGATTATGGAACTCCGAGTCCGAACCCGATGTCCATGTTCACCGTCGACGGGAAGTTCGGACTGACAACCGTCAAGGAAGACGGCAAATGGAAGGTCAGCGTGCTTGACACTGCCACCGACATGGCGATTTCCTGGATGAACTCCATCACCAAGGAACAGGCCCTGGCGTTGCTGCGGGTGGAACGGGCCGATGCACCAAGCGGTGAGCTGACGCTGGGCAAGACCGAGGACATTGCCTTCAATTCGGCAGGTTATGCCGTGCGCACCTTGGAAGTGGACAAGGCCCAAAATGTGACTCTTGACGGTGGCGACGCTGATATCTCAACGACGGTTTACAAATCAGACTTGACGACCGAGGTGGATTCGAAGTCTGCTTCAGAGGATCGTTATTTTGAACTGGAACCGGGCAGCTACACGGTGGTGCTGCACGCACGCAACGGATGGCAGGAAAAGTTTGAGACCGAAGGCAACAAGATCAAGTTCTCCGTACCCGTGGAAGCCACAAGTTATGTAGCGGCACCGAAAATTGATGGTTACGAGGGCCAGTATGAGGGATCGTTGTCATTGAGCAATGACGGCAAGGAAACCCTCGAGCTGGTGGTTCCCAAGGGCACCACCCAGAAATTGGTCATGTCGGGTGTGAAAAGCAATTCGTTTACCGATTACGTAGTTGTGGTGGATGGAAAAGAACAAGTCATCCCAGTAGGGGAGGACGCCGAACATGTCATCGACATTCCTGCCGACGACGAGTCTGTGACCCTGACCGTCGAAGTGGGCAAGCAGACAGACAACAACGTGGCGAAGCCGTTGGCCCACAGCGGTTCAATTGCTTGGTTTGACCTGGAATTTGTGAATAAGTAAGTGGCCAAGCGGTCGCACATTAGGAGCTATTAAATGACGCACCCTACACCGGAACAGCCCGGCCCAATTGGCAACACTGGGGGAGTGCCGGGCGCGCCCGCCCAGAATTTCCCCGCCCAAAACCCCTACCCGGGCCAGGCGCCCGGCCAGACACCAGCCCAAATGCCCCATCAGGGGTACCCGGCCGGCGCGCCGCAGCAGGGACAGCCGTACCCCGCCCAGCCCCAGTCGGCCCAGCAGCCTTACCCGGGCCAGCCCCAGTCGGCTCAGCAGCCTCAGGCCCAGCAGCCGGGAATGCCCGGTCAGGCCCCTGGTGTGCGGGGTAAGAGCCCGTTCTCTGCGATCACTGCGCGTGACTACGTCATGGATGCGATTGCGCTGACACTGCTGATCATTTCGCTGTTCCTGCCTTGGCGCGCCTCGTTCTCCAGTTCCATGGACGTCTCAACCCTTGCCGCCAGCCGCATCGATGTACTGCTTGTAACGATTCTCAGCATGCTGTCCTTGGGCTTGACCTATGTGTGGCGCTCAGGCGCTTTTGGCCCGAGCTGGAACTACAAGAAGATGCAGGACGTGCGGTTGCTGGCCAACGCCCCGTACGTCGTTGTCGTTGTGGTGTATCTGGTGCTGGAACTCGTGAGCCCCCGGGCTTTGGGATCCGCGGTGGCTTTCGGCCTGGCGGGTGCGCTGCTTGCTGCGACTCCCCGCCAGTCGGAACTTGGTGATCCCCAGCTGGACACTGCCCGCGACAAGCGCTGGCTCCAGGCGCTGTTGGGCCTGGCCGGGATCGCTTCCCTGACAGTGTTGATTCAAATTGTCAGGCACCTGGTCGACTTCGCGAACGCCACGTCCGAGGCTGGCGGTCTTGGCTCTTACTACCTGAGCCCTTTGTACCCGGTATCCTCGATTATTCTTGGACTTCTCACGCCTGCTCTGCTCATTGTGGTTGCGTTGAAGGTCGCCCAGAAGAGCCAAACGTGGCGGTTGGTGGGCATCGGCATTGGTGCCGCCGGCCTGCTGCTGGGCTTCATCGCGATGGCGGAATCCTCGCGCGTTGCCGCCAGCTTCTACGGCGCGAGCACCGGGTTCACCGTGGTGTTCTGGATGGCTTTTGGTGCGGTCGCCGCGGCTCCGTCATTGGGCCGGCTCGTCGTTGAAAAGCCTGCCCTGCAGAAGTGGCAGTCCGTGTCCAAGACGGCACTGTTGCTGGCACTGGCTGGTTCCGCCGCCGTGGCACTGGTTGCCGTGGTGAACCTGATTCGCGTGCTGACCGCAGGCTCGGCTATGTCCTACTATGCCCGGGAGACCCCCGTGGTGTGGGTGCTGTCGCTGATCTTTGCGGCCGTGGCCATCGCCGGATACTTCGTGGCAGGCGCTGCGATGAAGAATGGCACACGCCAGGGCCAGCAGCTTGCAACCGCTTATGCAGGACTGTTGTTTGTCCTGTTCCTTGTGCTCGTCATTGTTGGTGCCAACACCTCCGCCTGGGGGCTCATGGGCCTGGCCGTCGTCCTGGCGTTCGTGCTGCCCATCGCCATCGCCGTCATCCTGTGGTCGCCGAAGGCCATGCGTGAGCACTTTGGCACGCTGGCTGCCACCGGAACCGCCAACACCGGATTTAGTTTCGACGGCGTATACCCGGCTCAGGCGGCCCCGCAGCAGCAGGCGGCCGGCCAGTCAGCACCCAATCAGCAGCAGGCGCCGGGTCAGCAGGCGCCTGCTGCGACGTACAACCCGGCCGTGTTCCAGCCGGCGCAGGCGTCTCAGGGCGTGGATGCGTCGTCAACTGTCGCCCCGGCACTTGCCGCTCAGGCGGCGGCACCCGCTGCTGAGCCGGTAACGGCTGCGCAGGCGCTGGCGGAAGCGTCGAACCCGGCGACGTCCCCGGCGCGGCTGTATGAACTGGCCGTGTCGCACCCCAACACTCATGCCGCCATTGCCGCCAACCCGTCGGTTTACCCGGGCCTGAGCGATTGGTTGGCGACGCAGGGAACCTCGGCGACCGCCGTCGAACCTGCATCGGTTGATCCTGCCGCAGCCGAGCCTGCAGCAGTCAAGACCGAGACTGCGGCCGAAGCTGAAGCTGAAGCTGAAGCTAAGCCTGAGGCTGAGGCCAGTGCGCTGACCAATGTGGTGCGCCGGGATCCTGACGCCGGGGTCCCTGACGACGGGGTCGCGGAGCTGCTTGCCGAGGCCGCCAACCCGGCCACGGCGCCCATCCGCCTGCAGGAATTGGCCGTTCAACAACCGGAGACCCATGCTGCGTTGGCGGCAAACCCGTCAACGTACCAGGGGCTCAGGGACTGGCTGGCATTGCAGCCGACGGCCGCCCAGAATCAGGCACACGTCGCCGATGAGGTGCCGGCTGGTGAGACGGTCGTCGTGAACCGGTCACTGCCGTCCGTGGAGTCACCGGTGGAGTCGCCAGCCGATTCTCCGGCGGAATCACCTGTGGAACCGTTGGTGGCAGCCGATCCGCTGGTGGCGGAGGCGGCAGATCCCGCCACGGCACCGGCACGGTTGCATGAACTGGCCGCCGCCTATCCGCAGGTGCATGCAGCCATCGCCGGGAACCCCGCGGCGTACCCGCAGCTGCTTGACTGGCTGGCGGGCGTCAACGGTCCCGGCGTCGCCGAGGCATTGCGGAAGCGATGACACAGCGATAGCGACAACGATGACGAGATTGCGCATGGCAGGTGTGTTGCTGCTGTGCGCAATCTTCGTTTTAACTGCTGCCGGCGACGTTCGCATGGTCGGCAAGAGCGGGCCAGGCGGGTCCGCGGCTTCAGTGGACACGTTCAATGACGCCGCTGCCGGCTCGGATGCTGCCGGCGCCGAGTTGCCGGTGAGCCCGGATTCCAGGGCTGAAGTGGCTGACTCGGCGGCGCTGGCAGCCTGGGGCTTGGACGAGGGTGCCGTGTTGGCGTTGGCCGGGGACTCCATTGCGTCGGGGGAGGGTGGGCGCAACTATCTGGCGGGCACCGACCGTCCGGAGGACCGTTGCCATCGCAGCGCCAACGGGCTTGGCCTTTCTCTGTTCGGGCGGGCAAATGTGGTCAACGTTGCCTGCTCCAGATCCATGATTGCGGATTTCCGTGACGCCCCGGCGGAGACCAGTTGGACCCGAAACCCACCGGACGCGCAACTGGCGCAATTGCGCGCCGCAGATCCCGACGTAGCCCTGGTCATCGTGGGTGCAAACGACATTGGGTTCCCACACTTATTGGATCGGTGTGTTTTGGATCAGCCGGACTGCTCCCTCGATGAAGCACTGGCGGCGGGCACCCAAGACCGCATTGCGTCCCTGGGTGCGGCACTAGAGGGGCTGTATCGGGATGTGCGCGGGGCGGTCGACGGGCAGATTTGGATCCCCGCCTATCCGAACCTGCTCAATGGAACGGGCGATTGCGGACGGATCACCGAGTCCGAGAGGGTTTTTGGCGGGTCTGTCGTTGCCGCACTCAACGACCAGATCCAGCAGGCCGTTGAGCGGGTCAATGGCGAACTTGCGGCGCAGGACCGGCTCACCTTCATTGCCGGCACCGCGACGGCGCTGGACAAACACGGCGTATGCTCGCCGGATCCGTGGGTGCATTCGGTCGGCACGACCGGCCTGCTGGAGGCTGCCGGCAACCAGTCCCGGGCGCAAGAACTGCTGCACCCGACCGCCGTCGGATATTCATCGTTGACCCGGGTACTGGCGGAACACCGTGCGGGGCAGTAGCCCGCCAGTCCGCCCCTGCGGCGGTCGGGGTCTTCCCGTCCAGCGTTCTGCGGAACCGTCAAGATGCTGTTACAGACATATATCGTTAGGGTAGTGGAATGGTTGCAGAAAAAGTCTTTGCGGTAATTGCCGAAAGCACCCGTCGGGACATCTTGGAAGCACTGGCCCAGGAGAGCAAGGCCGTGGGCCAGTTGGTGGATGAACTTGGGGTTTCGCAGCCAACGGTGTCCAAGCACCTGCGTGTTTTGCGCGAGGCCGGAGTGGTGACCATGCGCGCCCAGGGCCAGAAACGTTTTTATGGCATCAACACCGAGCCGCTTGCGCTCGTGTCCACATGGCTGGATTCGCTCGGCGCCGGCATCACTGCGGCATCGGTTTCTGCATCCGCGCCGCAGCCTGCCCCGGGTCGTGCGGCGGCTGGCGCCGGCACGCCGGGCCGGTTGGCTGTGGTGACATCTGTGCCCACAGCCGCCCCCGCTGCTGCCGGGCCGGCTCCCTCGGCCAGTCCCGTTGCGGTTGTAGCTGCCGCGGCCGTGGCCAGGGAAGCAGCAGTGGCGAAGGCGGCGACGGGCCGACAGACCGAAAATTTACAAGCGGGCTCCAGTGCTGCGAACCACCCCGATTCGCGTGCCGCCGCCGAAGGGACAGCTGGGATGGCAGCTGCACAGGCCGCCGCTGGGCGAGTGGCAGGCAATGGCGCCGCTGCAATGCCAGACAAATCCCGGGGGGCCACTGAGGTCGCCGTAGTTCCTTCGCTTGCCGTATCGAGGCAGGCGGGAGCGGTGGTGCAGTCGCACGAAGGCGACGGCGGCGTGCAGGGGCAAATCAGCCGCAGTGTGGGCCGTGCCGCCAACAAGGCAGCCGATTTGTTGGCGAACCTTCCGGCACTGCCTGCATTCAGGCGTCGAAAAGACTGAGAATTTTCGCGCATCTCATGGTTGCTCGACGATAATATGCAAGACCCTGCATGTCATATCGACCCGTGAGAATAATTAGTCTAAGCCGTGGGTCGACTGGAAAATTGCCAGTGAGCATATTTATGCGCCGTGCTGCGGCGCCTCAACCTTTTCAGGAGACTCATTGGATACCAGGCTTGAAGCCATCCGGGAGCAGGTTTTAGCCCGCAATCCCGGGGAAAAAGAATTTCACCAGGCAGTGTTGGAAGTTTTTGAAAGTCTCGGCCCGGTTCTGGATAAACATCCAGAATTTGTTGACGCCGCCGTCCTGCAGCGCCTGTGTGAGCCGGAGCGCCAGATCATTTTCCGCGTGCCGTGGATGGACGATGCCGGGCGCGTGCAGATCAACCGTGGCTTCCGTGTTGAGTTCAACTCCGCGCTTGGCCCGTACAAGGGCGGACTGCGCTTCCACCCCTCGGTCTACCTGGGCATTGTGAAGTTCCTCGGCTTCGAACAGATCTTCAAGAACGCACTGACGGGCATGCCCATCGGCGGCGGCAAGGGCGGCGCTGACTTTGACCCGCGCGGCAAGTCCGACGGCGAAGTCATGCGTTTCTGCCAGAGCTTCATGACCGAGCTCTACCGCCACATCGGCGAATACACCGACGTCCCCGCAGGCGACATTGGAGTTGGCGGCCGTGAGATCGGCTACCTGTTCGGTCAGTACAAGCGCATCACCAACCGCTACGAATCAGGCGTTCTCACGGGCAAGGGCATCGGTTGGGGCGGCTCCCTGGTGCGTCCCGAAGCCACGGGCTATGGCACCGTCATGTTCACCCAGGAAATGCTCAAGACCCGCGGCCAGTCGCTCGATGGACAGCGCGTGGTGATTTCCGGCTCCGGCAACGTTGCCACCTTCGCCATCGAAAAGGCACAGCAGCTTGGCGCCAAGGTTGTGGCCTGCTCCGATTCCTCCGGCTACATCGTGGACGAGAACGGCATTGACGTGCCGCTGCTGCGCCAGATCAAGGAAAAGGAGCGCGGCCGCCTCAAGGAATACGCCGTCCGCCGTGGCGCCTCGGTCAGCTATGTTGACGGCGGCTCCGTGTGGGACGTCAACGCCGCAGTGGCGCTGCCGTGTGCGACGCAGAATGAAGTCAACACCGAGGCGGCAACCCGCATGGTGAAGAACGGTCTCGTGGCGGTCGCCGAGGGCGCCAACATGCCCTCCACCAGCGGTGCCATCGCCGTGTTCCAGGAAGCAGGCATCCTGTTCGCGCCGGGCAAGGCGGCCAACGCCGGCGGCGTTGCCACCTCTGCGCTGGAAATGCAGCAGAACGCCAGCCGCGACGCGTGGACGTTCGAGCATACCGAGGAGCGCCTGCACCAGATCATGATCGGCATCCACGACCGCTGTGCCGAGACTGCCGACACCTATGGCTCACCGGGCAACTACGTCGTGGGCGCCAACATCGCCGGCTTCGTCAAGGTCGCCGACGCCATGCTGGCTCAGGGCCTTATCTAGGCTCCACGCCTTTAGCCGGTCCGCAGCAGTGGTCGAAAAACGTGATTTCACGGCGTTTTTCGGCCACCGCTGCGGGCCGGTTCTCTATTTAAGAAGCGGTGCTAAGTTCCACCGGCTGAATATTAACAACTCATTGAACAACGAAACGAAAGTGAAACGCTTCCGTTCAATTCATTTTCATTGCGTTTAAGCAACCAAGCTGCCAGCATGAGTCCACTGGGTGAGGTAACTCACATTTCTTGAGTGGGCGGGGGCGACATGACGAAGAACGCGGGAGAAGCTGCCCGGGAACATGACATCCTCGTGTCCCTTGCCGCCACCGGCCAGGTGACGATCAAGGATTTGGCTGCACGCCACGGCGTTTCTGACGTGACAATCCGCAAAGATCTCGACGCCCTTGCCCGGCGCTCCCTCGTTCGTCGCATTCGTGGCGGGGCGGTCGCCCTGGACAGTGTGGATGAAGGCGCGTTCAGCCTCCGGTTGCGGCTTGAACGTGAAACCAAGGTTGCCTTGGCACTCGCTGCGGCTCCGCTGGTCCGCGACGGTGACACCCTTGCATTCGATTCATCAACGACGTGCTACTTTCTGGCCCAGCAAATTCTCAACCGCCGCAACCTTGTAGTCATCACCAACGGCATGCGAACTGCCACGCTGTTCATGGAGCAGTCCAATGCCATGGTGCTCATGCCAGGCGGCGCGCTGCGTCGCTCTTCAGGGTCCATGGTTGGACAGTTTGCCGACGTTCTGGAGGGACGTGGCCGGATCGGGAAGGGCTTCTTTGGGGTCAAGAGCTTGTCCCCCGAGCTTGGTCTGCTGGAGCTCTCGTCGGAGGAAGCAGAAGCAAAACGTTATCTGGCCTCCGCATGCGACCAGGTGTACGGACTGTTCAGCTCAACAAAAATTGGTCAGCTCGGCCTGCATTCCTTCGCCCCAGTCAACTCGGTCACGGCGCTCTACACTGACGACAGGGCGTCCGCAAGCTTCGCGGCCGGTTGGCAGTCTCACGGTGTTGAGGTCAATCTGGCATCACAGCAGGACGGCTGGCGTTCGCCGAGCGCCGACGGGAGTCCGCTTTGAAGGCCGCGGTGGTCGCCGCCGTCGATCTGGGTGCTGAAAGCGGCAGGGTGGCGTCCGTCGCCTTTGACGGGAAAGCAATGGCCTTGGACGTGGCCCACAGGTTCACCAATGCACCCCGCCCCGTTGCAGGTATTCTTCGCTGGGACTTCCAACGCCTCAGCGCCGAGGTGTTGCGGGGCCTGATGCTGGTAGGGGCCGCCAATCAAGAGGTGCGTTCAGTGGGCGCCGATGCATGGGGCTTGGACTACGGACTTCTCGATGGGGGCGGCACCCTGATCCAGGACCCCAGTTGCTATCGGGACCAGCGAAACGTGGTGCAGTTTGCCAAAGCGCTGAAAACGGTCGGTGCACAGCGCATGTACTCGGCGACGGGCACTCAACTCAACGAGATCAATTCGGTGTTTTCGCTCATGGACGACGCCGAAAACCACCCACAGTGTCTGCAGGCAGCTTCCAAGCTGCTGATGATGCCGGATGTTTTCCATCATCTGCTCAGCGGCAGCACCGTCACTGAGTTCAGCGCCGCATCGACATCCGGCCTCTTCGACATGGCGAAGCGGCATTGGGCGTGGGACTTCTTGGACGAGCTGGGACTTCCAAGCCAGATGTTCCCTGAAGTGGTCGCTGCTGGCACGGATGTTGGGCCGTTGCGTGCACAGTACCGGACCTTGGGATTGTCAGGCACCCGCGTCATCCTGCCACCGGGACATGACACGGCCAGCGCAGTTGTGGCCGTTCCGTTCCAGAACCATGACGAAGCGTTCATTTCCTCGGGCACCTGGTCCCTTGTCGGCGTTGTCCGTGCCACACCGCTGATCACTGATGCGACGAGGCGGGCAAACCTGACCAACGAGGGAGGTTATGAGGGCGATATCCGCCTCCTCAACAATGTGATGGGACTTTGGCTGATCCAATGCTGCAGACGGCAGTGGATTTCCGAAGGACATTCGGTGGACTACGCGGATTTGGTGGAGTCAGCGAAGCACGAACCAGCGCTGGTTTCGGTGATTAACCCCAACGCCGTGGAATTCCTGGCGCCCGGAGACACCCCCAATAGAATTCGTGACTACTGCCGCAGAAACGGCATTGCGGTGCCTGTGGGCATACCCGCGATGACACGGTGCATCATCGATTCGCTGGCACTGAGCTACCGCCACAGTCTCATGGAAATCGAGACAGCCACAGGCAACTCGTTGAGCACGATTCATGTTGTTGGCGGCGGAGTCAACAACACGGTGCTCCAGCAAGCCACTGCTGATGCAACGGGGCTGACGGTTCGATGCGGCTCCACAGAGGCCACAGCCTTGGGCAATGCAGGAACACAGCTGGTCGCCCTCGGTGAACTTTCTGGACTGGAAGATATTCGCGCAGCAGTTAAAAACAGTGTGGTGGAGAAGATCTACGAACCCCGAAGCGACGCCCGCTGGGCCGATGCGGCAGGGAACTTCACCAAACTCGTGCACCGCGACATGGCACGCAGGGGCATTCCCACAAGCTAAACACCAAGCCGACAACGCAGTCGAACAACAATAAGGAGAAATACGTGTACAAGAAATCCAAGCTCACCACGATGGCAGCATTGGCGCTCGCCGGCATGTTGGCCATGAGTGGATGCACAAGCAAAAACGATGCCCCGGCTCCCGGAGCCGGCGACTCTGCCAGCGCCAAGATCAAGGTGGCATTCGTTCCCAAGCTTGCCGGCATCCCGTACTTCGAAGCCATGAACGCAGGTGGCAAGGCCGCCGCTGCCGACATGGGCAATGTTGAATGGCTGTACCAGGGCCCCACCACAGCGGATGCTGCTGCCCAGGCGGACATCGCCCGTTCATTCATCCAACAAAAAGTGGACTCCTTGATTGTTGCACCCAACGATCCCGACTCGATGGCACCGCTGCTGAAGGAAGCGGAGACTGCCGGCATCAAGGTTGGCACCTCAGACACTGACGCACCCAATTCAGTGCGGCAGGTGTTCGTCAACCAGGCATCGGAGGAGGGCATCGGCGAAGCATTGACAGACGCGATCATGGAGCCCATGGGCGGTGCAGGAAAGTACGCGATTGTCTCTTGTGGTGAAACCGCTGAGAACCTTAACGCGTGGATTGCCGTGCAGAAGGCTTACGCGGCAAAGAAGTACCCCGAGGCAGAGCTTGTGTCAGTTGTTTACGCCGGTGAAGACCAGGCGAAGGCCACGTCAATGGCAACTGATTTGATGAACGCCAACCCAGACCTGACGGGCCTCGTTGGTGAGTGCACCTCATCGGCCCCTGGTGTCGCCCAGGCAGTCAAAGACGCTGGAAAGATCGGCAAAGTTTTCACTGTCGGGCTCGGAACCCCCATGTCGATGGCACCTTACCTGAAGGAGGGCTCCTCATCGGCGTCCATCCTGTGGGACGTCAAGGCATTGGGCTACCTGACGGCGTGGGCCGGAGTCCAGCTGGCTGAAGGCAAACCGTTCGCAGCCACCAACAATGTTGGCCCCGGACTTGATGCAGTCACCTATGACGAGGCAACCAAGACACTGCTCCTGGGGCCGGCGCTGAAGATCACCCCGACGAATGTGGACAACTACGACTACTAGTCCCCGCAACGTGCCCAAGGTTGGCAAGCAAGCCAACAGGGGGTGCCAGCGGCACGTGGGACCAGTTTGACGCCGCATCCGACCGTCTGCCGGGGTGTGAACCCCGGCAGACGGTACTTCTTAGAGGAATGACACTGTGGACACTCAGAAGAATTTATCCGGTGACGACCGGCCGCTGCGCCTGAAAATGACCGGCATAGTAAAGAGCTATGGCGCGATTCGTGCCATCAAGAACGCCGACCTCGCGATCAAGTCCGGCACCGTGCACGCAATCATCGGTGAAAATGGTGCCGGCAAATCGACGCTCATCAAGATCCTTTCCGGAGCAGAGTCCGCGGACGCAGGAACTGTGGAGTTCGACGGCGAATTGGTCACCGTCGAATCAACCAACGCCGCGATCAATCTGGGTATCCAGACTGTCTACCAGGAACCGCAGCTCTTTCCGGAGCTGACAGTTGCTGAAAACATCTTCATGGGCAGGGAAATTAAGAAGGCCGGAAGAATTTTCTGGGCTGCGCAGATGAAGCGCGTTGAAGAGCTCTTGACGCTGCTTCAACTGCCGCTTGCCTACGCTTCAACGCCCATTGCCGAACTTTCCATTGCCGAGCAGCAACAAGTGTCCATTGCCAAGGCGCTGGTCAACGAGGCCAAGATCCTCATTCTCGATGAACCGTCCGCCATTTTGACCGACTCGGAAATCGAAGTCCTTTTCACAGTCATCAGGCGTCTCGCTGCCGAGGGTGTAAGCATCATCTACATTTCCCACCGCCTGGATGAATTGGCCCACATCGCCGATGAAGTCACAGTCATGCGTGACGGTGCAACTATCCAGACCGGGGTCATCGGCGACTATTCAGTGCGCCAAATGGCAGAGCTGATGGTGGGCGGGATCCTCAATGACAGTCGCAGTGAGCGGGTGATCCCCGTCGGTGAACCCAAACTAAAAGTTCGGGACCTGGCGCACGGAAGCAAGTTCAGGGACGTCAACTTGTCCATCAGAACCGGTGAAATAGTGGGATTGTACGGACTGGTCGGGTCAGGATCGGCCGACATTGCCTCAACGCTTTACGGCATTGAGACCCCGAGCGCAGGTGAAATCTACCTCGACGGACGGCGGATCAAGCCCAAAACACCCTCCGATGCCCAGAAACTGGGCATTGCCCTGCTGCCTGCCAACCGCAAGGTGCAAGGCATGTTCGCTTTTCAATCGATTGCCTTCAATATTTCTGCCGGCAACTTGGGTCACTTTACAAAAGCCGGGGTCTTGATGGACCGGAAGGCTGAAAAGACCACCGCCCTGGACCTGATCAAACGGCTGGCAGTGAAGACGCCCAATGAAGCCATGCCCATCGCATCGATGTCCGGCGGAAACGCACAAAAAGTGGTCTTGGCCAGGCTGCTTGTAAACCGTCCGGAAGTCTTGGTTCTTTCAGAACCGACACAAGGCGTTGACGTGGGTGCCAAAGAAGAAATTCATCGCATCATTATTGCCCTGGCAGAACAAGGCACCGCGGTCCTGATTGTCACCTCAGACCTGGCCGAGGTTTTGCGGTTGGCGGACAGGACCATAGTGGTCCGTGGTGGAACCACCACAGTTGAGTTTGGGCCAGACGCATCCCAAGTTGATCTCTTGTCTGCTGCAGCGGGCCAGACCACGGACCCCACCCAGGAGGGAGAAAAGTAAATGAACGCCAGCATCAAGCTGCCAAGCCCGCGGCGCGGGCAGCTCGCAGAAAGACAGGGCGGAAAGACGGCCCGAATACTGCCTCTGCCCATAACAGGACAGGAACTGGTCCTGGTGGCGGTGCTCATCGTCCTTTGGGCCGTTTTGGGCATGACGACAAAGTCGTTCCTGACTCCCGGGTCCATTCAACCCCTGCTGGCTTCCGTGGCACCCATCGCGCTGGTTGGCGTGGGCATGACGTTTGTCATCATCACAGGGGGCATCGACATTTCGGTTGCGGCCATGCTTATGGTGTGTGCGGTCGTCACCTCAAAAATGCTGGTGGCAACCGGGATGCCCCTGATACCGGCGCTGCTAATCTCCATGATCATCGGCGGGCTGCTTGGCTGCGTCAACGGATTCCTGATCTCCATTGGCCGGGTCCACCCAATCATCATCACTTTCGGCACGGCCAACTTGTTTCAGTTCCTCGGGCTGCGTATCTTTGGCTCACAAACCGTCAACGGGATCCCGTCCACGTTTGAATTTTTTGGCCGCGGAGAGGCCGGGCGAACATTGGGGGTTCCCCATTCCTTCTTGATCACAGCAATTGTGGCTTTGGCTGCATGGTGGTATTTGCGGCACACTTCAGGCGGGCGCCACCTGTTCGCCATTGGTGGTGATTCAAGTGCCGCACGTCTGGCCGGGGTCAGGGTGCAGCGGCGCACCATCCTCACCTACGTGATTACCGGCCTGCTGGTTGGTGTTGCGGCGTGCTTCACCATGTCCCTGGGAACCTCCACACTTGACCAAAGTGTGGGAACCGGCAGTGAGCTGGCCGTCATCGCGGCCGTCGTCATTGGCGGCACGTCAATCATGGGAGGCCGCGGCTCGGTTGTGGGCACGGTTCTGGGTGCCATTTTGGTGCAAACAGTCACCTCCGGCGTCACACAGCTTGGCTGGCCCACACAGCTGGCCAATCTTTTCGTCGGAATTTTCATCATCATTGCCGTCGGCACTGACTTGGTTCGGCAACGGGCACGGAGGAAGTCATGAGCGTCTCAACCATGTCCCCCAACGCTGTGCAGCATGAGACTGCACTCAGCAGAGCAATCAGGATAATTGCCACGCAGCGAACTCTGCTCCTGGCCGTGCTGCTGGTTATTGCCGTAGGCACCATGTTCACGCTCGACGCCGCCGGGACACTCAACGGCAGCTACGATTCCGACTATATGGCGGCAGCTCTGATCAACGCCGTGCCGCTTGTCCTGCTGGGTATCGCCGAACTCTTTGTGATCCTGAGCGGACGCGGCGGAATTGACCTGTCCGTGGGCGCCATCGTTTCCCTGACGGGGATGATCTTCGGCCTGGCCTACGGAGTCTGGGGCTGGCCGTTGTGGGTGGCTGTGATTGCCGCGGTTCTGTTTGGTGCCTTGTGCGGTGCCATCAACGGTTTTCTGGTTGCCTATCTTGGCTTCCCTGCGTTGATTGCCACCCTGGCCACCTTTTATGCCTTCAAGTCGTTGGCGCTTGTTGTCAACAACCAGCGACCAATCAGCACACCGCCCATTCAAGACTTCTACTCCAGCGCACAATCCGTGGAGATCCCCTTGATTGGGCATAATTTGCCCAATGTCCCGTTGGGGGTTTTTACCTACCTCATCCCCGTGGCTTTGGTGGCCTGGTTCCTGCTAAACAGGACAACGTTTGGACGCCGTCAATTCGCCATTGGAACCAATGACGTCGCAGCCCGGTGGTCGGGCATCGATGTCAGGCGAAGCCGAATGGGTGCGTACGTGATCGCAGGCGTCATTTCAGGATTGGTTGCAGTTGTCACAGTGGCCCAATTTGCCTCCGCCCGCCCCGACGCCGGAGTGTCCGGCAACGGCATGGCCCTGCCTGCCATCACCATCGCAGTGCTCGGTGGCGTTGCAATTACGGGCGGCATTGGCCGCATCTCAGGAATTGTTGTTGCGACACTGTTGATCGTCTGGCTCAATGCTGGGCTGCTGCTGATCTTCACCGGCAACCTGGGGTCCCAGGTGCAGCTGGCCGCACTGGGCACGATCCTGATCCTGGCAGCCTTGTTGAATGGGCTCACTTCCAGAAAATACGGAGGAACAAAATGAGTGTTTTATGGGACCCGGCACTGGTGTCGGCCGACCTCGTGGACCTTACTCGTGCGATGGGGGAACCAAACCGGGATTTGGCCATACTGGCGGAAGGAAACACTTCTGAACTAATGGCGGATGGCAGGTTGGTGGTGAAAACTTCGGGCTCCAACATGCAGCGTGCCACGGCCGAGGACTTTGTGTCGGTTGAGGTTCATCCGCTGCTTCAGTTGATGCTGGACCCGGAATCCACCCAGATGGACCTGTCAACCGTCCTGGACGCCGGTGAACATGCAGGCAAGCGCCGCCGGGCCTCCATCGAGACACTGATTCATGTGGCAGTGCAAGCGATTTTCCCCGTGCGTTTCATCGGGCATTCACACCCCACCGATGTTGTGGCGTTGATGGCAAGCATCCATGCTGAAACCGCCTATGACCATGCCGCATATTCAGATGAGGCGGTCGTTATCGGGCAACCCCTCTATGTGCCGTACGCCCAGCCGGGAATGGCCCTGGGCAGATTGTTTTATGAGGTCCTGCGCAAGCATGCGCAAAGCGGCCGGGAACTTCCCAGCCTGATCACCTTGGGAAACCACGGGATAGTTGCCCTCGCAGATACTGCCGACGCCGTGGAGGGAATTTCGGCCATGGCTGTGAAGAGTGCCAGAGTTCGGCTGGGAGCCTATGCGGCAGGCGGAGTTCAGCATATTCCGGACGATTCCGTGGCCAGCTTCTTCGCCCGTGAAGACGTGGTGGAACGCCGTGGCCGTCTTGCTGGCCGGGTGGACTAGAAAATGCGCTCCGAGTCCATTGTCCTGGGCATTGACCTGGCCACGGCCAATGCCCGTGTCCTGGCCGTCGGCGTGGAGACGGGGCAGATAATTGCCCAGACCGATGCTCCGCTGGCACTTCCAGTGCGTGCAGCCAATGCGGGCAGGGGGCAACAGGCCAATTACGCCGAGGTGGTTTTTGCACTGATCAAATCCGTGACAGCGGTATTGGGGGCGCAGAGCCGGAATATCCGGGCACTGTGCACCACCGGAACCTCCGGAACGATTGTTCCGTGCAACAGCCTTGGAGTCCCCTCCGGGGACGCGTTGATGTACGACGACCAGCGCGCGGCCGCCGAGAACCGCGAGATTTCGGCCCAGCTGCCCAAGGGCCCCTATGCCGCACTGGCCCGCGCCTTGTGGCTGGAGCGCAATGCTCCCGCCGAAAAGTATGTGCACACCCCGGATGTAGTCCACGCCGCACTGGCCGGGGCTCTCATAGCCAGTGACACCTCCCATGCGCTGAAGTCGGCCATCGACGTGGAGAACGGAGACTGGGACCTTGACCTGCTGGCACGGTTGTCGCTGCCCGTGGAAAAGATGGGCGTGCTGGTGCATCCGGGCTCCGTCATAGGTGCGGTGTCCGACAGCGTGGGGCAGCATTTGGGCCTGCCAGCCGGGGTTGGCATCATAGCGGGCATGACTGACGGCTGCACCGCCCAAATCGGTGCTGGTGCAGTGCAGGAGGGCGATATTGTTGGCGTCCTGGGCACCACACTCGTGCTGAAGTCGGTGGCGGCCCAAAATGTTTGTTCGGCTGATTTTGTTGTCTACTCCCACAAGGGACCCAACGGGAACTATTGGCCCGGGGGCGCCTCCAACGTCGGGGCCGGGGCACTGGGCAGCCGGTTTGGCACCTCGCCGGCGGCGATTCTTGCCGGGAACCAGATGGCACAACGCCACGGTCCGGCATCCGGTGTCTGCTATCCACTGACTGGGCTGGGGGAAAGGTTTCCGTTCAAATCGACAACGGCGAAGTTTTTTGCCACCGGAGGCGACGGCAGCGATGCAGACAACTACCGGGCCGTCATGGAGGGTGTTGCCTTCGTTGAACGGCTCAGCGTGGAGCGCCTCGAAACAATGGGTGTGGTCCCCAAACGCTTCCTGGCCACCGGTGGCGGCAGCTCAAGCAGTGTATGGAACACGATCAGGGCAACAACGTTGGGCCGGTCAATCCACCGGCCGCGAGCACACAACAGTGCATTCGGTGCCGCCATGATCGCCGCTGCCACTGTCACAGCGGAGACGTTGGCACAGATCAGCACCCGCATCGTGTCGATCGAGGCAACCTTTGAACCTGACGGTCGGCAAACAGCTGCCCTGGAAGAAAACTACCAACGATTCCTCGCGGAGCTCAGAAACCGTGGATATCTGCCTGGCAGCGGTTGAACAGCCAAGACTGGACAGCCCAGCGTTGAACAATAATTCCGCCCGTATGTGAAGTTTGGAGAATAATGAACACTTTTGGTTGTCATTCGCTTGTCTGGTCAGGGACCTGGACTGAAAGCACCGCTAGGCACGCCATTGAGAGCTCAGCCAAGGCCGGCTACGGACTGGTGGAAATTGCCGCCATCAACCCGGCCGACATTGACATCGACATGACCCGCCGGGTGCTGGAGGAGTACGGTATGCAGTCAGCCGTTTCGCTGGGGCTTGGCGCGGACACTGGTGTTTCCAGCGAAGACCCTGAGGCGGTGCGCAAAGGACGTGGACTGTTGTCGGACGCCTTGAACATTGTTCGAGGCACCGGCGGCACGATGCTCTGCGGCGTCATTTATTCAAAGCTGGGAAAATACGATGCGCCGGCAACGGAACGGGGACTGGAGAATTCCCGCGAGACCATGGCCTGGCTGGCCGACAAAGCAGCCGAATCCGGGATCAGCTTGGGCATTGAGTTTGCCAACCGCTATGAGACCAATGTAGTCAACACCACCGGGCAGACCCTGGACTTCATTGACTCCATTGGCCGGGACAACGTCTATGCACACCTTGATTCGTACCATATGAACATTGAGGAACGGTCATTTGCGGAGGCGATCCGGCTGGCGGCGGCTGCCGGGAAACTCGGTTACGTCCACGTCGGTGAATCCCATCGGGGCGCCTTGGGGACGGGGAGCATCAATTGGGCGGAGTTCTTCGGTGCGCTCGCTGAAGTCAAATACGACGGCGTCATCACCTTTGAGTCTTTTTCCTCCAAGGTGGTGCATGAGTCCTTGTCCAACTCACTGGCCATATGGCGAAACTTGTGGGTGGACAACGTGGAGCTCGCCACCTCAGCCATTGAATTCATGCGCAAGGGCCTCGAGCAGGCCCGGGCCGGGGCAGGCAGCTAGCCTTCCAGCCGCCGTGCCCGAACAACTCGTCACCGGCAAGGAGATGCAGATAAATGACAGTTTTCTATTTGGCCCGCCATGGGGAAACGCTTTGGCATGCCGAGAACCGCTACGCAGGGAGCACTGATGTGTCGATGACTCCGCTCGGCAACGAGCAGTCGGAACGGCTGGGCCGGTGGGCGGCAAGGAACAGGCCCGACGCGGTGTACAGCTCGGACCTGTCCCGCGCCATTGCCACGGCGCAGCCTGCCGTGGCGGGCCTGGGGATCGAGCTGGTGGTTGACGCACGATTGCGCGAAGTTGATTTTGGCCGTGCAGAAGGGCTCACTCGTTCCGAAATGGCACATGCGTTCCCCGGGGAACTGGCGGCGTTTATGGCCAACCCGGGAACGTCGCCGCTGCCGGGAGGGGAAGCCGGGAGCTCCGCTGCTGCCCGCGCCCTGGAGGCGTTGGAGGAAATCGCCGGAGCCCGTCCGGACGGCGCAGTCCTCGTTGTCATGCACACCACGCTGATGAGGCTGCTGCTGTGCCACGTGATGGGGATCCCCCTGGACAGGTACAGGACGGTCTTCCCTGAGGTGATCAATGCTGCTATCACGGAAGTCCGTTTTGACGGCAGGGAGTGGGCACTGGCGAAGTTCAATTCGCCGTCGGAATGAACCAGGCAGGTCCGCTGCACTGGAAGAAGTCTTTAGCCGGGAAAACCGGCTGGCAGCCGCCGGCCACAACTGAGAAGGAATGAACACATGACTGACATGGCAACGATGCTGGGCCGGCTCGAAGAGCTGGCCATTGAGGTCCCCTCGTGGGCCTATGGCAACTCCGGTACGCGCTTCAAGGTTTTTGGCACGCCGGGGACCCCCCGCACCGTTGAGGAGAAGATCGCCGATGCGGCGCAGGTGCACAAACTTACGGGTCTGGCACACCTCGTTGCGCTGCATATCCCGTGGGACAAGGTCGACGACTACGACGCCCTCAACGCCTACGCCGCCGACCACGGTGTTGGTCTGGGCACCGTCAACTCAAACACCTTCCAGGACGACATCTACAAGTTCGGTTCCCTGACCCACGTGGACGCGGCTGTCCGCCGGCAGGCGATTGACCACCACTTTGAGTGCATCGACGTCATGGACGCCACCGGGTCCCGCGACCTGAAGATCTGGCTCGCCGACGGCACCAACTACCCCGGCCAGGGGGACATTCGCGGCCGCCAGGATCGCCTCGCCGAGTCGCTCCAGGAGATCTACGCCCGCCTCGGCGACAACCAGCGCATGGTCCTGGAATACAAGTTCTTCGAGCCGGCTTTTTACCACATGGACGTCCCCGACTGGGGCACCTCCTACGCCCAGACCGTCGCCCTCGGCGAGAAGGCGTTGGTCTGCCTCGACACCGGCCACCACGCGCCGGGCACCAACATTGAGTTCATCGTGGCGCAGCTGCTGCGGCTGGGCAAGTTGGGTTCCTTCGACTTCAACTCGCGCTTCTACGCGGATGATGACCTGATCGTGGGCGCGGCTGACCCGTACCAGCTCTTCCGCATCATGTACGAGGTCATCCGCGGCGACGGTCTCGGCACCGATTCCGGCGTGGCCTTCATGCTTGACCAGTGCCACAACCTCGAGGAAAAGATTCCCGGGCAGATACGCTCCGTGCTGAACGTGCAAGAAATGACGGCCCGTGCGCTCCTCGTGGACCGCGCAGCCCTCGCCGAAGCGCAGAACGCCGGCGACGTCCTCGGCGCGAACGACATCTACTCCAACGCCTTCTACACCGACGTCCGCCCGGTCCTCGCGGAATGGCGCGAATCCCGTGGCCTGCCCGCGGACCCGATGGCCGCCTTTGCCGCCAGCGGATACCAACAAAAAATCAATTCCGAGCGCGTGGGTGGCACCCAGGCCGGATGGGGAGCATAACCATGAGCGAGCAGAGCAACAGGACTGATACAACAAGCACGACGGCGGCACCCGCCAATGCTCAAACCGGCACCGACACTGTGGCAGATCTGATCGCCCGTTCCAACCGTTTGGGTGCTGATAAGCGCAACACAAACTACGCCGGCGGCAACACCTCAGCCAAGGGAACCGCAACGGATCCCGTGACAGGTGAGCCGGTGGAGTTGATGTGGGTGAAGGGTTCCGGCGGGGACCTCGGCACCCTTACGGAATCAGGCCTGGCCGTGCTGCGTCTGGACCGAATGCGCGCAATGGTCAACACCTACCCGGGCGTTGACCACGAAGATGAAATGGTCGCCGCATTCGACTACTGCCTGCACGGCAAGGGCGGTGCGGCACCGTCGATCGACACTGCCATGCACGGCCTCGTCGACGCTGCCCATGTTGACCACCTGCACCCGGACTCCGGCATCGCCATCGCCACAGCGGCCGATGGCGAGGAACTGACAGCCAAGATCTTCGGCACCAAGGTGGCCTGGGTGCCGTGGCGCCGCCCCGGCTTCCAGCTGGGCCTGGACATTGCCGCGATCAAGGACAACAACCCTAAGATGATCGGCACCATTCTCGGCGGACACGGCATCACCGCCTGGGGTGCGACCAGCGAGGAAGCGGAGGCCAATTCGCTGTGGATCATTGAAACCGCAGAGGCCTACATAAAGGCCAACTCCCGCAAGGACCCGTTCGGCGCTGTACTGCCCGGTTACGGCGCCCTGTCTGAGGGGGAGCGCCGCGCCAAGGCAGCTGCACTGGCCCCGACGATCCGAGGCCTTGCCTCCACGGACAAGGCCGCCGTTGGCCACTTCAGTGACGATGCCGCCGTGCTGGACTTCCTGGCCTCGGCCGAGCACCCGCGGCTGGGAGCCCTGGGCACCAGCTGCCCCGATCACTTCCTGCGGACCAAGGTCGCCCCGCTCATCCTGGACCTGCCGGCGGACGCCTCGGTGGAAGACTCCATCGCGCGCCTGAAGGAACTCCACGCCGGATACCGCACGGACTACGCCGCCTACTACGACCGCAACGCCGTGGCAGATTCTCCCGCCATGCGCGGCGCGGATCCGGCCATCGTTCTGGTTCCGGGTGTCGGAATGTTCTCCTACGGCGCGAACAAGCAGACCGCACGGGTTGCCGGCGAGTTCTACCTCAACGCCATCAATGTCATGCGCGGCGCCGAGGCGCTCTCCAGCTACGCACCCATCGACGAGGCGGAGAAGTTCCGCATCGAATACTGGGCGTTGGAAGAGGCCAAGCTGGCCCGCCTGCCCAAGCCCAAATCGCACGCAACCCGCATCGCACTGGTGACCGGTGCGGCGTCGGGCATTGGCAAGGCCATCGCCACCCGGCTGGCCGCCGAGGGTGCCTGCATTGTCATTGCAGACCTGAAGTTGGAAGCCGCCCAGGCCGTGGCACTGGAACTTGGCGGGCCCGACGTGGCCATTGGCATCCAAGCAGACGTAACCGACGAATCCGCCGTACGTGCCGCCGTGGATGCTGTAGTTCTGGCGTTCGGCGGGCTTGATTTGGTGGTCAACAACGCCGGGCTGTCGATCTCCAAGCCGCTGCTGGAAACCACCGAAAAAGACTGGGACCTACAGCACGATGTCATGGCCAAGGGCTCGTTCCTCGTCTCCAAGGCGGCCGCGAAGGTCCTCATTGAGCAGGACATGGGCGGGGACATCGTATACATCTCCTCCAAGAACTCCGTGTTCGCCGGACCCAACAACATCGGGTATTCGGCCACGAAGGCGGACCAGGCCCACCAGGTGCGCCTGCTTGCAGCCGAACTGGGCCAATACGGTGTCCGTGTGAACGGCATCAATCCCGACGGCGTGGTCCGCGGCTCGGGCATCTTCGCCGGCGGCTGGGGCGCCAAGCGTGCCGCCGTTTACGGTGTCGACGAAGACAAATTGGGGGAGTATTACGCCCAGCGCACCCTGCTCAAGCGCGAGGTGCTCCCGGAAAACGTAGCCAACGCCGCCGCCGTGCTCACCAGCGCCGAGCTGTCACACACCACCGGCCTGCACATCCCCGTCGACGCCGGCGTGGCCGCAGCCTTCCTGCGATGAGCAAACTGTTTGCCGCCGTCGACATTGGCGCGTCCTCCGGACGCGTCATCGTCGGAGGCCTGGATGCTGGCGGGGAAACGGTGCGCCTGGATGTGGTGCACCGCTTCCCCAACGGAGTGGTGGAACATGAAGGTGCCTTGCACTGGGACTTCGACGGACTCTTCACCGAGGTCATGGCCGGGCTGGCGGTGGCCGCAAAGCATGCAGCGGCCGTTGACGGCGCGATCGCCAGCATCGGCATCGACACCTGGGCCGTGGATTATGGTCTCATCGACGGCGCGGGCGCACTTATCGGGGAGCCGTTCAGCTACCGGGACGGCCGCGGCGCCGCGGCCGTGGACCGGGTCCATGGCATCGTTGGCCCGGCGCGGCTGTATGAAACAACCGGCCTGCAGCACCTGCCGTTCAACACGATTTTCCAGCTGGCCGCCGAACAGACTGACGGCCGGGACCTCGCCGGCGGGCTGCAGGCGCTGCTGATCCCCGACCTCATTGCGTTCAAGCTCACCGGCAGCCGCCGCACCGAGTCCACGAATGCCTCCACCACGGGTCTGTACGACGCCGTGGCGGGGGAGTGGGCCAGTGAACTCCTGGCCGCCCTGGACCTGCCGGCCGAGCTCTTCCCGCCGCTCATTGAGCCCGGGGAAACCATCGGCACGCTGCTGCCCGAGATTGCCGCGCGAACCGGGCTGCCAACAACCACTCGGGTGGTGGCCGTCGGCTCACACGACACCGCATCCGCCGTGGCAGCCGTCCCCGCGGCAGGCCCCAATTTTGCCTACATTTCCTCCGGCACCTGGTCGCTGGTCGGTGTGGAGCTGGATGCGCCGGTCCTGACGGAGGCCAGCCGGACGGCGAACTTCACCAACGAGCGCGGCGTGGACGGCACCACCCGCTACCTGCGCAACGTGGGCGGCCTGTGGCTGCTCAGCGAGTCGATGCGCACGTGGGGACAGGAAGCCCACGACGCCGGGTCCCCGGTTACCATGCCCGAACCGCTTGCGCTGTCCCTGCCAGAGTTGCTGGCTGCCGCGGCTGCCGAACCAACCGGGGGGCCACTCCTCGATGTGGATTCCGAGGACTTCATTGCCCCCGGAAACATGCCCGAACGTATCCGTGCCGCCGCAAGCGTCGGGGGACGAGGGCTGGAAAACCGGCCAGCCGCCGTCGTACGCTGCATTGTTGACAGCCTTGCCGCAGCCTACGCGCGCACGGTCTCGCAGGTACAGGAGCTTTCCGGACAAAAGGTGAATGTGGTCCATATTGTGGGCGGCGGCTCCCAAAACGAGCTGCTGTGCCAGCTCACAGCCAACGCCACGGGCCTGCCTGTCGTCGCTGGACCCGTGGAGGCCACGGCACTCGGCAACGTCCTGGTCCAGGCACGCGCGGCGGGGGCGGCGCCCACGACACTGCCGGAATTGCGGGCGATCGTCGCGGCCAGCCACCCCGGAGTTGGTTACCAGCCGCGGACCCAAACCGGGCTCTAGTTCGCCACGCCCGGGTGTCTTCGGGTTTCTTGCTGCCCCAAGCCCGACGACTGGGTGGGCGGCTTGCGGAGCTCGAAGCAGTTGCTGTCTCTGTCGGTGAATCGTGGTGCCGGACCCGCCGGCCCTCAGCTAGATCCCTGGCGGGAGGTTTCTGAAACAGCCCCAATAGTTGCCCCATGGGCAACAACGCGACCATCACCGTCCAATTTAAGTGCATTTGACCAGATTTCGCAGGCAAAATTTGGCACTTTGGACAACGAAGGCGGGCCAAGTCCGTCCTAGGCTGAATCGTCCCCGTGAGACGCATCACGGAAGCCTGCGGCAGCTTTGCCGCACACGGGTACCTCAAGAGGAAGTTTTGCCAATGCAGTCAGAGCAGCAGTTATCGAAGACCCTCAAACCGCGCCATCTGTCCATGATTGCCATTGCCGGAGTTATCGGCGCCGGGCTTTTTGTAGGATCGGGCGCCGCTATCCAGCAGGCCGGTCCCGGGATTCTGGTGGCCTATGCGGCGGCCGGCATCGTGGTCATCCTGGTGATGCGGATGCTGGGAGAAATGGCGGCCGCCCATCCGGAAACCGGGTCCTTTTCCACCTATGCCGACAAGGCGTTGGGGCGGTGGGCCGGCTTCAGCATCGGCTGGCTGTATGCCTGGTTCTGGATCATAGTCCTCGGTGTTGAAGCGACGGCCGGAGCAGCCATCATGCACCGCTGGGTGCCGGAGGTTGAGCAATGGCAATGGGCGCTGATCCTGATGGTGCTGCTGACGCTGACCAACGTGGCTTCAGTGAAGTCCTACGGTGAATTTGAATTTTGGTTTGCCTCCGTCAAGGTGGCCGCCATCATTGTCTTCCTGCTTTTGGGAGTCATAGCGATCCTTGGATTCTTACCGGGTGTCGACGCACCCGGCCTTTCAAATCTCACTGGCAATGGAGGCTTCTTCCCGAGCGGTCCGGGGGCTGTCCTTGCGGGAGTCCTTGTGGTCGTATTCTCCTTCTTTGGTGCTGAGATTGCCACGATTGCCGCAGGTGAGTCGGAGAATCCCGTGGATGCTGTGAAGAAGGCAGTGAAGTCCACGGTGTGGAGAATCTTGATTTTTTACATTGGCTCCGTTGCCATCGTTGTGACGTTGCTGCCGTGGAATGATGCCTCGGTGGCCAAGAGCCCCTACGTGGCAGTTATTGAGCTGTTTGGTATTCCCGGTGCCGGCACCATCATGGACGTTGTTGTCCTGACCTCCGTGCTTTCCTGCCTGAACTCCGGACTGTACACGGCGAGCCGCATGCTGTTCTCCCTGTCCACCCGCGGCGATGCGCCCAAGTCTTGGCGGAAGATCTCCAAGCGCGGTGTCCCCGTCAGCGCAGTTCTCGCATCCACCGTGGTGGGCTTCGTGACAGTGGGGCTGAACTATTTGGCCCCGGACACCGTGTTCCTGTTCATGGTCAACACCTCCGGCGCCATCGCCTTGTTTGTGTGGTTGGTGATTGCTCTGTCCCAGCTGATCTTGCGACGACGGATGGGTGCTGAGGCGAAACAACTCGAGTTGAAAATGTGGCTCTTCCCCTATCTGACGTGGCTCTCCATCGCGGTCATCACGGCACTGCTCGTTGGCATGGTGATTGTTCCCGAGACACGCGAGGCATTGCTGCTGTCGGCCGGGTTGGCGGCCATCGTGGTTGCCATTGGCGTCTATCGATACCGCAAGGGCGGCGGCGGTCGTCCCGCCGACGCAGTGCTTGGGGACGAGCTCGGCAATGAAGTTGAGTCCCGCCCCTAGGGAATGACAAGGCGTGCTTTTCACGGCGTCCGCAATCATGGATACGCTGGGACCGGAGCCGGTGCGAAAAGCGGCCGGCCAACGTGCGAGGAGTGTGAATCGTGGTCAGTGCAAAGGCGCCTGAACATGTGGTTGTTGTTGGTGCGGGAATCATTGGCTTGTCCACTGCCTGGTATTTGCAGGAACAAGGCATCAAGGTCACGGTGGTTGACCGCGGCGAGGTGGCTTCGGGCTCGTCCTGGGGCAACGCGGGCTGGCTGACCCCGGCCCTGACACTTCCCTTGAGCGAGCCTTCGGTGTTGACCTACGGACTCAAGGCCATGTTGGATCCCGCCTCCCCGCTGTACATCCCTTTTTCCACCGACCCGTCGCTGCTGAAATTCCTGCTCGGCTTTGCCCGCAACTGCACGCCGGGCAAGTGGCGGGCAGCCATGGCCATTTTTGCGGAAATTGGCCGCACCGGGATCGACGCCTTCGACGAAATTGCTGCCGGGACACCGCCCCTCGCCGAAACCGCCAGCCCTGCCGACCCCTTCCTGACGGGATTCGGCTCGCTCAAGGACCGCGACGCCCTGGTCAAGGAATTTCACGTCATCCGCGAAACCGGCGGCCAGGTCGACTTCAACCTCATGTCCGGTGACGAAATCCGTGCGCTTGAGCCCACCCTGGGTACGGGCGTCGTTGCCGGGCTGGAGATCCGCAACCAAAAGTTCATCAACCCGCCGGCGTTCATGCACTCCCTCGCGGAAGCCGTGGTTGCCCGCGGCGCCACACTGACCACCGCGTTCACCGTGTTGGACGTGCGCGACACCGGCAGCGGCGTGGACGTGATCGGCTCCGAGGGCCGCCTGCTCAAGGCCGACGCCGTCGTCCTCGCCACGGGTGCCTGGCTGGGGACGCTGGCACGCAAGTTCGGCGTCAAGCGCGTTGTCCAGGCCGGCCGCGGGTACAGTTTCACGGTTGTTCCGGAAGCCATGCCCAGCCACCCCATCTACTTCCCGGCGCAACGCGTGGCCTGCACGCCGCTGGGGGACAGGCTCAGGGTCGCTGGCATGATGGAGTTCCGCGATGCCGACGCACCCCTTGACCCGCGCCGCATCAACGCGATTGTGGATGCGGCCTCACCCATGTTCACCGGCATCAACTGGGAGGACCGCGCCGAGGAATGGGTGGGGTCCCGGCCCTGCACCACCGACGGCTTCCCGCTGGTCGGCGCCACCCGTTCCCCCCGTGTCCACGTCGCCGGCGGCCACGGCATGTGGGGGGTCGCGCTGGGCCCGCTCACCGGAAAAATGGTCGCCGCCGGAATTACGGGAAACACCCAGCCGCCCAGCATGCGCCACTTCAACCCGCTGCGCTGATCCCCAATCCCTCCCAATGTTCAGCCGCTGGCGCGTCTGGACATTTGGGCCCGCGGGATTGTGGGATTGTGGGCCCCGCCTACTCCGGGGTGCGGGCCGTGCTCTTCGCCGGGACCCCGGTGCTGCCCCGCGGCACCACATGGGGCTGGAAAACCTGGAGTGTGTCAGAGGTGTCGGTGCCGTTGAGCAGATCACGCATCTGCTGCCAGGCATGCTCCCCGACGTCGATGATGGGCACGGCCGCCGTGGTCAGCGGCGGCGTGGTGTAGCGGGCGAACGGAATGTCATCGAAGCCCGTGACGGACATGTCTTCCGGGACCCTGATGCCCCGCTCGTTCAGGCTGCTGAGCAGCCCCATGGCCGTCAAGTCATTGAACGCCAGGATGCCTGTGGCCGCGGAGGCAACGACGTCGTCGGCGGAATCGTGGCCGTCCTCAAACGTGGATCCGCTCTGCAGGATCACCAGTTCAATGTGCGGGTGCGTCTGCGTAAAGGCTTCCAGCCCGGCCAGGCGCAGGGCGTTCGAGGCACTGCTTTCCGGGCCGGCCACATAGGCGATCCTCGTGTGTCCCAGGTCCGCCAGATGCGCGGCCAGTCCCTGGATCCCCTGGCCGTAGTCCACCATCACGCTGGGGCTGTCGGCAGCCTCCGTGATGCGGTTGACCAGAACCATCGGGTGCAGGCTCGGCGCCAGCTCCTCCAGCTCTGCAGGACTCATGCGCGGGGCGCAGAGAATCACGCCGTCACACCGCCTGCGCGCCTCTCCGGCCAGGACGGCCTCCTCGCTGGACACCTCCGAGGAGTCGGCGATGAGCACCCGGTAGCCGTCGTGGGCCGCCGCCCGGCTGACACCCCGCAAGACACCCTGGAATGTGGGGTTGGCGAGATCAGGCACGACGACGCCAATGGTGTCGGTCTTGCCGCGTGCCAGATTGCGGCCCATCGGGTTTGGCTGGTACTTCAGCTCAGTTGCGGCGGCCCTGACCCTGTCGGCGATTTGCGGGTCGACGCTGAAGTTTCCATTCATGACGCGCGAAACGGTTGCCAGGGACACGCCGGCCTTGGTGGCGACGTCTGATATCCCTACACGGGTGGGGCGGGCTCGCTTGGCCATGGTGGTTCCTTACGGCTCGAGGTGGCGGGTACAAATATGGCGGACTGCAGGCCCGGCCTTGACGTGACGGCCGGACTGTTGATAGAAAGCATATAACGGTTTGAGAAAACGCTTTCTCAGAATCTACTTTATAACAACCAGCCACTCAATGGGAAAGCGCCAAAGGGTGGGACTGGCCGGAATCACCACAGAGTTGCGAAAGGTCGCCCAAACTCATGAGAACCGAAGTCGCGTCCGCCGAAAGGCCCACAGATGTGCCGTCGAAGAAGAGATCGCGGCTGGCCCTGGTCGGTGCAGGATCCCGCGCCGGAATGTACGTTGAGGCGGTCATGGGCCCGCATGCCGACACGGCTGTCCTGGTGGGGATTGGGGACGTGAACCCCGGACGCACCGGTTACTACCTGGAATTGGCCAACCGGCTGCACGCAGGTGACACCGGGAGCGGCGAAGCCGGCAGCGCCGCGGCACCCGCCCCGGCCGCATTTGATCCTGCGGAGCTGACCGCGTTCATCACGGCCAACTCCATAGACCGCGTCATCATCACCACACCCGACCACACCCACGCGGACTACATTGTTGAGGCACTCAACGCAGGTGCCGACGTCGTGGTTGAAAAACCGCTCACCATTGATGTTGATGGCTGCCGCCGCATCACCGCGGCGATCGAGGAAACCGGGCGCAATGTGGTGGTCACGTTCAACTACCGTTATTCCCCGCGGAACAGCGCCCTGAAGGAGATCATCCAAAGCGGCGTCATCGGCAAGGTCACCAGCATCGACTTCAGCTGGATGCTGGACACCGTCCATGGCGCCGACTACTTCCGCCGCTGGCACCGGGAGAAGAAGAACTCCGGCGGCCTGCTCATCCACAAGGCCTCGCACCACTTTGACCTGGTCAACTGGTGGATCAATGATTCCCCGGCCCGCGTCTATTCTTCCGGCGGGCTGCGCTTTTACGGCGCGGACAATGCAGCGGACCGCGGCCTTGGTGACAGACCCGCCCGCGGTACGGTCGACGGCGTCTCCCCCCAAGGTGCCCGCGACCCCTTTGCGCTGGACATGCGCGAGGACGAAAAACTGGCGGCCCTGTACCTGGCCAACGAAAAGCATGACGGCTACATCCGCGACAAGGACGTGTTCTCCGGCGGCATCACGATCGAGGACAACCTGGCATTGACCGTGGATTACGACGGCGGGCCCACCCTCAGCTACTCCCTGAACGCCCACAGCCCCTGGGAAGGCTACCGGGTCAGTGTCAATGGCACCGAGGGCCGCGCCGAACTGGATGTGGTGGAGCGGGCGGCCGTCCACGGCAGCGGCGACAAGAAGAATGTTGTGGACCCCAGTGCCACGCCCATCGAGGAGGACGACGCTGTGCGCAGCAACGGTGAACGGCTCGTCGTCCAGCGTCATTGGGAGGCCGCCCGTGAGGTGGAAATCATCAACGGCGACGGCGGCCACGGCGGCGGCGACGTGCTGCTGCTCTCCGACCTGTTCAACGGCCCCGGCGAAGACCCGTTGGGCCGCCCCTCCGGCTACATCGACGGGCTGCGCGCCGTGTCCGTCGGGATAGCAGGCAACGAATCCCTCGCCACCGGCCTGCCGGTGCACATCCCCGCACTGGGGCTGGGCGCAGACCTGTCCCGCCAGGCCGGCCGGCACAACAGGCCTGCCGGCCATAACAAGGAAGGCTGAACCATGACCACAGTGCTCATCACCGGCGGTTCCGGCCGCCTGGGCCGCAGCGTCGTCGCGGGGTTCGCCGCCGCAGGCCACACAGTGGTCTCCGTGGACCGCGGCGCCCTGCCCGAGGACCCGGCACTGTCCGGCGTCGTGCAGGAATCCGTTGATCTCCTTGACGCGGCCGCGGTGCACCAGGTCATGGCCAGGCACAGGCCCGACGCCGTCATCCACCTTGCCGCGATCGCCGTCCCGTTCAGCGCGCCGGAGGACGTGATCCTCAAGACGAACACCATGCTGGCCTACAACGTTTTTAGTGCAGCCACCGAGAACGGGGTGGGCCGCATCGTCACCGCCTCCAGCCCCACCGTCCTGGGCTACGGCAACCCGGCGGGATGGCTGCCCGAGCGCTTCCCGCTGGATGAAAACACCACCCCGAAACCCTGGAACGCCTACGCGCTGTCCAAGCTGGTGGCCGAGCAGGTCATGCGGATGTTCGCCACAGCCCACGGGCGCACGGTGCGGTACGCGGCGTTCCGGCCCTGCTACGTCATCTCCCCGGAGGAATGGGACGGCGCACCGACACAGCAGGGCCACACCCTCGTGGAACGGCTGGCCGACCCGGCCCTGTCCGCGCCCGCCCTGTTCAACTACGTGGACGCCCGCGACGTGGCCGACTTCCTGGCCGTGCTGCTGGAGAAGATGGACACCATCGAGAACGCCCAGACCTTCTTTGTGGGTGCCGCCGACGCGCTCGCCGAGGAGCCGCTGGACAAGCTCATGCCGGCGTTCCTGCCGGGCAGCGAAGAACTGGCCGCAGGGCTGACGGGCACCAGCCCCGCATTTTCCATTGCCAAGGCCGAAAAAGTATTGGGCTGGACGCCGCAGCGAAGCTGGCGCACCGAGCTCACCGACACCAACCGCGCGGACCTGGCGTCCGCCGCCTCACACTAGGAGAAACCATGAAGTTCGAAGGCGTACTTTTCTTCCCCGTCACCCCGTTCAATGACGAGGGGAGCGTGGATGTTGCCCTGCTCAAGGAGCACATCGCCTCGCGCCTCCCGTTCGGCCCCGGCGGCATCTTCCCCGCCTGCGGCACCGGCGAATTCCACGCCCTCAGCATTGCCGAGGTCCGCACCGTGGTGCAGACCGCCGTCGAGGTTGTGGCCGGAACCGTCCCCGTGATTGCCGGCGCCGGCGGGCCCTTGGGCCACGCCCTGGACGCAGCCCGCGCCGCCGCCGAGGTGGGCGCCGACGCGCTCCTGGTGCTCCCGCCCTACCTGGTGGGCGCACCCATGGACGGCTTGGTCGCCTATGTTGAAGCAATCGCCGCCGCCAGCGAACTGCCCGTGATCGTCTACCACCGCGCCAACGCAAAATTCTCCGCCGCCGCCATGGTCCAACTGGCCGCGAACCCGAAGGTGATTGGTTTCAAGGATGGCGTGGGCGACGTTGGCCTGGCCCAGGAAATCGTCTCCGCCGTGCGCGCCACGGGACGCGAGGACTTCCAGTTCTTCAACGGCCTGCTGACGGCAGAACTCACCCAGGGCGCCTACCGCGGCCTCGGCATGCCGCTGTACTCCTCGGCCGCCTTCGCCATGGCCCCGGAAATCGCCGGCGCCTACTACCGCGCCTACATGGACGGCAACGAGGAACGCCGCGCCGAACTGCTCGAGGGCTTCTACGCACCCCTGGTCCGCCTGCGCGATGAGGTTCCCGGCTTCGGCGTGTCCCTGATCAAGGCCGGCATCCGCCAGGCCGGGCTGCCCGTGGGCCCCGTCCGCCCGCCGCTGGTCAACCCCACCGCCGAGCAGGAAGCCCGCCTGGCCGCCATCCTGGTCAAGGGCCACGAGCTGGCCGCCAGCCACGCGCTGGCCAACGCCTGATACGGACCGACCGATGACCGCCAAGATCACAGCCCTGCGCACCCGCCTGCTGACGGTGCCGCTGCGCCGCAGCTGGGGTGCGGAGGCACCGGAAAACCACATCATCGCCACCACCGTGGAAACCGACGACGGCGGAACCGGCCACGGGTTTTCCTGGACACCGACCATTGGCCCCCAGGCCGTCAAGGCCCTGCTGGACCACGACATTGCCGGCTTTGCCGTGGGTCTTCCCGCCGAGCCGGAACCGTTGTGGGACGCACTGTGGCTGCGCCTGCACGAGGCCGGCGGCGGCGGACTCACCACCATCGCCATGGCCGGGCTGGACCTGGCGCTTTGGGACCTGGCCGCCCGCAACGCCGGCACCTCCGTGCCGGGGCTGCTGGGCCAGCGGCATGAATCCGTGGAGGTGTACGGTTCAGGCGTGAACCTTCACTACACGCTCGAGGAGCTGGTGGCGCAGGCCGAACGCTGGATGGCTGCCGGCCATTCCGCCGTCAAGATCAAGGTCGGCAAGCCGGACATCGCCGAGGACGTGGAGCGCGTGGCCGCTGTCCGCAACGTCATCGGCCCGGACCGCGCCCTCATGATCGACGCCAACCAGCGCTGGGACCTGCCCACCACCATCCGGGCGCTGTCCCGGCTGGAGCAGTTCAACCTGCACTGGCTGGAGGAACCGATCCGCGCCGACGACCTCTGGGCCTACAAGCGGCTGCGCAAGCACTCGCCCGTGCCCATTGCACTCGGCGAAAACGTGCACACCATCCAGCGCTTCCGCGACTTCATCGACGCCGAGGCCGTGGACATCATCCAGCCCAACATTGTCCGGGTCGGGGGCATCACCCCGTTCCGCAGGATTGTGGAGCTGGCCCGCACCAACAGCATCGCCGTGGCCCCGCACCTGCTGCCGGAACTGTCGGGGCAGCTGGCGCTGACCCTGGCCAATCCGGTGGCGGTGGAGGACGTGGAGGACGCGTCCTTCGAACAGCTCGGGATACTGGCAGGCCCGTCGCCGGTCACCATCAGCGACAGCCGCCTTTCCGGCACCGGAGTCCCCGGGCTGGGGCTGCAGTTCGCCTCCGGCATCCCCGCCCGCTAACCACACAAGACACTCCGCAAACCCACCGAAGCAGAGGAAACCTTTTCGTGCAGACCGCAACGCAAGAACTTCAAGACCTCACGTCCGCCGCCCACGCAGCAGCAGGCCCGGCCGCGGCCGCCAGCGACGCCGAGCGCGCCTCCTGGCTGCAGGCGATCGCCGACGCCCTCGACGCCAACGCGGCGGAACTGGTGGCGATCGCCGATTCGGAAACCCGGCTCGGCACCGCACGGCTGACCGGCGAGGTGGCCCGCACCACGGGCCAGCTGCGCCTGTTCGCCCGCGTCATCACCGAGGGTTCCTATCTGGAAGCCGTCATTGACCACGCCAACCCGGACTCCACCCCGCCGTCGCCGGACCTGCGCCGCATCCTGCGTCCCGTCGGCCCGGTGGCCGTGTTCTCGGCGTCGAACTTCCCGTTCGCCTTCTCCGTGGCCGGCGGCGACACCGCCTCCGCACTGGCAGTGGGCTGCCCCGTCATCGTCAAGGCACACTCGGGCCACCTGGAGCTGTCCAGTCGGACCGCCGAGATTGTTGCCGCCGCATTGTCCGACGCCGGTGCTCCCGCCGGCTTGTTTGCGCTGGTCGCCGGGCGCGAAGCGGGCACCGCACTGGTGCAGGATCCGCTCATCAAGGCGGTCGGCTTCACCGGGTCCATCCCCGGCGGACGCGCCCTGTTTGACCTGGCCGTTTCGCGCCCCGAACCCATCCCGTTCTACGGCGAACTGGGCAGCCTGAACCCCGTGGTCATCACCCCGGCGGCCCTCGCCGCGCGCGGCAGCCAGCTTGCGGCCGCCCTGGCCGGATCCTTCACGATGGGCGCCGGGCAGTTCTGCACCAAGCCCGGCTTGGTCTTCATCCCCGCCGGCACCGAGTTTGGTGCTGAAGTTGCGGCCGAGTGCACCGGCAAGGCGGCGGCACCCATGCTAACCGACCGCATTGCCGCCGCCTACCCGCAGGGGCTGGCGGGGCTTGCCGCCCAGCCCGGCGTGGACGTGCTCAGCGGCACCGCGGACCAAGACGCTGAAGCCAACGGTGCCGCCGCCGTCGTCTTCTCCACCACGGCGGCCGCCGTCATTGCGCGGCCGGCGGAGCTGCTGGAGGAGTGCTTCGGCCCCACCACCCTGCTGATCGAATACCGCGACGACGCCGAGCTCGCCGCGGCGCTGGCCCTCGTGCCCGGCAGCCTGACAGCCACCGTGCACGC
This sequence comes from Specibacter sp. AOP5-B1-6, assembly GCF_052376555.1. Taxonomy (NCBI): domain Bacteria; kingdom Bacillati; phylum Actinomycetota; class Actinomycetes; order Micrococcales; family Micrococcaceae; genus Specibacter; species Specibacter sp. AOP5-B1-6. The sequence goes on along the minus strand of NZ_JBQSVT010000003.1, from coordinate 25,561 downwards.
CGAAGAGGGCGAGGACATTGGCGCGCTTGTGGACCAGCTGACCGGGCTGGCCGGGCGGGTGTTGTTTGGTGGCTGGCCCACCGGCGTGGCCGTGAACTGGGCGCAGCAGCACGGCGGCCCCTACCCTGCCACCACCTCGCTGTTCACCTCCGTGGGTGCGACGGCGGTCCGCCGATTCCAGCGCCCCGTCGCCTATCAGGATGCGCCCGAAGCGTTGCTGCCGGCGGCCCTGCGCGAGGACAACCCGCTGGGTGTTTCACGCCGTGTGGACGGCGTGCTGCAGCTCGGCTGACCCGCCCCAAGCACCAACTAGCCCGCAGTTGTGGTTGTAAAACCGGCGAAATTCTGCCGATTCACAACCACAACTGCGGGCTAGTTGTTAAAGGTGGAGGGTGTCCGGGCGCAGGATCCCGTTGACCGGTGTTGCCGGCCAGCGCGGGTCGGCGGTGAGCGGGCGAATGCCGTCGGCCGAGAGCAGCACCGTGTCCTCGATCTTCACGCCAGGGCCGGAGGGGTTCCACGTGAACGGCTGGTCCAGCGCCAAGGTGTCGGTCACGGCGTCGGTGGCGCGGGGGTCGCGCCCGGCGTATCCGGCCGGCCCGCCCTGGTGGTGCAGCCTCCACTGGTCCGGGCCGAAGCCGTGCCGGTCGTAGGCGGTGCGGATTTCCGCCAGCACCTCCGCAACGGACGCGCCGGGCACCGTCGCATCGAAGATGTCGGCCTCAACGGCGGCAATGCGGGCCTCCGCGTCCAGCTCGGCCGGGGTCCCGGCGTCGAACCGCACCCAACGGGTCACGTTGGCGATCATGCCGTCGCGGCGGGCGCAAATGACGGCCATGGCCCGACGTCCCAAAAGCGCGTCCGTGGGCAGCGGGTGGCGGAAGTTCACCCGGGAGGCGCCGTTGACCAACAACACCAGCGGGTCGGCGCCGGCGGCCACAATGGGCCCGGCCATGGCCGCCGCAATGTCGCGTTCGGTGGTGTCCGGCGTCGCGAGGGACAGGACATCGGTCAGGATCCCGGCGGCGTCCCGGCACAGGCGGGAGTAGCGGTCCAATTCCCCTGGCAGCAGCGAGCGGCGGGCCAGCCGCAGCTCAACAGCCAGCTCGGCTTCGGAGGCGGGCGCAACGCCGGCGCCAAACCAGCCCGCGACGTCCGTCAGCGAGCCGTACCACGGCACTTCATGGACGGTCATGCCCGGCGGGAACTCCTCGGCGGCCAGGCGTTCGGCCTCGTTGTTAAACGTGGCCAGGTGATCGCCGTCGGCCGTGACCAGCACGGCGGCGATGGGATCCCCGGCCAGGCTGATGCCCACGCGGCTGCCGTCCAAATACCAGCTGACGGCGCTGTGGCTGGTGAGCAGCACCGAATCCCGCCCGGCCGCGGCCAGGATGTCCAGCACACGGGCGCGTTTGGCCGAGCGGTCGGCGGCCCTCTCGCCGCTGACGTGTGCTGCAACGGTCAATGTGGTCATTTGGTGCCCGTCCAATCATGGATTTGTTCGTCGGTGGCCAGGCCGTCGGCAATGGTCACCGTGACGGTCCTGGTCAGGCTTTCACCCGGTTGAAGCACGACGGCGGCATCCCAGGCAAGGGACGAGCCCACCCCGGGATAGCCGTCGGCACGGACGAACCAGGGGTCGGCGGCTTCCGTCGGTGTGGTGAACACGAGGGTGGCGGGCTTGCCGGCGAAGTCACCGGACCAGGCCAGCCACGGGGCGCGGCTCCCGTGCACGGCGTCCTCCCCGGAGGCTGAGGGAGTGCGGATGTGTGCGTTCTCAACAGCCGGCAGGCGCCAGAAGAAGCCGCCGTAGCCGCCGGCCTCGCGGCCATTGGAACCGGGGCTGCCCAGGCTCACGGGACCGGTTCCGGCCGGGGCCAGCGTGAAGGAAAGCGCCAGCGTCCATGCGCCATCCCCGGCGGGGCGCCAGCGCCAGCTGCGGGTTTCGTGCAGGATCTCGGCCCCGTCCGGGCCGAACCAGTTCAGCTTCTCCGTCCTGGACGGTCCGTCGTCGCGGGAGGAGGTGCGTTCGATCCGGCCGTGGTCCGGACGCCACACATACCCGGCATGTTCGCGCCGGTACGTGCGGCCGCCCCAAAAGTTCACGCCGTTGACATCCTGCAGCGCGACGCCGGCGCCCAGGTGCCACACGTGGTCCAGCGGCATCGCATCGGTCACGACGGTCCCGGCAAGCGTGGTGACAGGGTGCAGGTAGGGGCGCGGCGACAGCGTGGGGGTCACCCGGGCGCCGCTGATTTCGCGGGCCACCTCGGTGCCGGAAACCTCCATCGTGTCCGTTGCCGCGGCAGGCCGCGCCCAAGGTGCGCCCAACTCGGAGAAGGTGGCTTGCGCCGCCGTCGCCCGTGTAATCCAGCTGCCAATGTCCGCAACCACGGGGTGCGCGGCCGGGCCTTCGCCGCGCCATTCGATGTATTCGGCGGCGATCCGGTGCGGGTCCTCGGCCGTGCGGACGGCCTCGAGAACGCTCATGAACGCGCCGCTGTTTTCCAGGGAGCTCAGCAGCGGCGTCCCGTGGGAACGGTGCGCGAGCAGGTTTTCCAGCAGGTCGGCGCGGGCGAACGTCTCGCTGGTGGTGCTGCCGCCAACGGTCACCTCCAGAATGTCCCGGGTGTAGTGAAAAACGGCATGTCCCAGAGTTCCGTGGACGGTGACAAACGGCTCCGTCTGCTCCGGCGCACACACCGTCAGGGCGCTGACGACGGCGGGCCCGGCCTTGGGGGTGATGCGCACCGTGGACGTGTCGTCGCCTTCGATGTCGTGGGCGCGGTAGAGGTCTGTTTCCACGGTGTCGATGGCGTCGGCCGAGAGGATCCCGGCAATGCGCAGGGCCGTGGCGATGGAGTGCGCGAGGGGGTTGGTGGTGACGCCGTCGACCACGTCAACGCCGTTGATGGTGCGCTTGCCGGCCCACCGGGAGCGCTGGTAGTAGGCCTTGTCCCGCAGCCACGTGCCGGTGGCGGAGTAGCCGCGGACGGTGCCCAGTCCGCCGTCGGAAATCAAGGCGGCCAGGGCCGGAAGGGCCAGCGAGCCCAACGACTGGAAGCCGACCTGGGCGGCCCTGCCAGCCGCCTGGGCAGCCTCGCGGAGTTCATGGAATTGGGCCATCGAGGCGGCTGTGGGTTTTTCCAGGTAGACATCGGCGCCGGCGGCCAGCGCGGCCAGGCCCAGGGGGGCATGCGTCTGGATGGGCGTGGCAATGATGACGACGTCGGGGGCGGTGCCGGCGGCGAGCAGGTCATCGAGGGTGTTGAACACCGCGACGTCGTCGGCCAGGCGCCCGGCCTCCGGTGGGTTGGGGTCCGCGACCGCCACCAGCGTCAAGGCCCCGAGCGACTGCAGACGGTCAAGGTTGGCAAGGTGGTGGGTGCCAAAGCCGTGCACGCCCACCAGTGCAATGCGCGGCAGCGCGGTGCCGGCCGTTTGCGAACCGGGCGTCTGAGCGGTGCGTTCCATGAATGAATCCAATCTGTCCGGGCATCATTGTGTGTTGTTTCCACAGTACGTGGGAAGCGCTTTCCCGGCGGCATTGCTTCGTGTGTTGGTCACGCGGGGCCCTCCGGCGGCTGGCAGTGGAGCCAGTCGCCGCAGGGCCCGCCTACTAGCTGTCCATGGCCGCGTTCATTTCCGCAACGGCCTTCTCTGCCGCATCGGAGGGGGACTGGCGCGTGAACATGACCTCCGAGGCGTAGCGCTTGATGATGTCCTCCATGGCGCCGGCACCCTTGGGGACCGCGGGCGGGACGGGGCCGAGCTTGTCCTTGATCCCGTCGATGAACTCGATGACCCGGGCGTCGGCCGGGGTCATCTTGTCCGCCACGGCGGCGCGAACCACGGTGCTCACTGGGACGCCGCGGTCAGCCAGCAGTGCCTCGCCCGCGGCGGTGCTGTTGGCCAGAAAGTTGATGAACTTGCCGACGGCCTCCGGATTCTTGGTGCGTGCTGATGCCGACCAGAATTGTGAGGCCTTGTACCAAAGTTTGGCATCGGCGGAGGAGCCGGTCTTGGACGGGTAGTTGAGGATTACCAGTTCCGTGCCGGCCGCATTCTCGAGGGCCGGAAGCTGGGTTGACCACCAGAAAGACATTGCGGCCTTGCCGGTGGCTGTTGCGCTTTGGTCCAGTGAGGATGACTGCTCCTCAATGACAGTTGAGGCCGGGGGGATGGCCTTGGCCTCGCCCAGTTCGATGAGGAACGCCAGCCAGCTTTCCATGTCCGCGGGGGCGAAGCCAAGTTTGCCTTCGGGCGAGTAGAATTCCTTGCCGTTTTGGCGCAGCCAGACGTTCAGCGAAGCCTGGTCGGCGCTGTAGGCGGTGGATCCGGTGATGCCGGGCTCGGACTTTTCCGTCACTTCCGCGGCGATTCGCTTGTAGTCCTCCCAGGTCCAGCTCTGGTCATCCGGCAGGGGCACGCCGGCGGCTTCAAACACCTTGGGGTTGGCGATGATCGTGGCGGCGTTGATGCCCGCAGGTATTCCCGTCAGGCCGGCGTCATTTTGGCCGGCCTTGAGGACGTCGGCCACCAGGTCGGTGGTGTCAACGCCATACTTTGACAGGTCAAGGAGCGCGCCGCGTGATGAGTATTCGGCGATGTATTTTTCATCCATCTGGATAATGTCCGGGGTGTCGTTGCCGGCCGTCTGGGTGGCCAACTTGTCCCAGTAGCCGCTCCAGTCGCCGTATTCGGGCTTGACCTTGATGTCCGCGTTCTCTGTTTCGAAGGCGGTGATGGCCGCGGTGGTGACCTTGACGCGGGCGTCCGAGCCCCACCAGCTAAAACGCAATTCCGCCTGCCCGTCAGCGTTGGTAGCAGGTGCGCCGGAGCCGCAGGCAGCCAGTGCCAGGGAGACGCTTGTGGCCGCGGCGGCGGCCCCGAACAGGCGGTGGAAACCGCGGCGGGAAAGCTGGCTCCCGGTGGCGGGTGTTGTTGAGTTGTTGTTCGCGAAGAGTGACATGGGTGGGTCCAATCGTCGTTGACTGCTGTAAGAAGGTGCTCGTGGTGTGTGGCTGTTGATGCAGGCGTTGCAGCTGCCGGTACTGCTTCTAGTCCCGGCCCGGCCCGCCAAATTCCGCGGTGGCCGTGGTCCATGCCCGCGCCTGTCCGGTCAGGGTGATGCCCAGCCCGGGACGGTCGGGGACGAGCATGCGGCCGGCACTGGTTTCCAGCCGCTCGTTGAACAGCGGCTCCAACCAGTCAAAGTGCTCCACCCAGGGTTCGCGCGGGTAGGCGGCGGCCAGGTGCAGATGGATTTCCATGGCAAAGTGCGGGGCCAGATCGAGCCCGTTGTGGTCGGCCAGCGCCGCCAGTTTCAGGAACTGGGTAATCCCGCCGATCCGCGGGGCATCCGGCTGAATGATGTCCGTGGCCTTGTGCCTGATCAGCTCCCAATGCTCGGCCACGCTGGCCAGCATTTCACCCGTGGCGATGGGGGTGTCGAGGGAGGCGGCCAGCGCCGCGTGGCCCTCGGCGTCGTAGGCGTCCAGTGGTTCCTCAATCCAGGCGAGGTTGTATTCCTCGAAGATGCGGCCCATGCGCCGAGCCGTTGTCCGGTCCCACTGCTGGTTGGCGTCCACCATCAGCGGCACGGCTCCGCCGAGCCGTTCGTGGACGGCTGCCACGCGGGCGAGGTCCACCTTGGCATCCGGGTGGCCGACCTTGATCTTGATGCCGCCGATCCCGTTGGCCACGGTGGCGTCGGCATTGTCCAGGACCTGTTCCAGCGGTGTGTGCAGGAATCCGCCGGACGTGTTGTAGCAGCGCACGGAGTCCCGGTGGGCGCCCAGCAGCTTGGCCAATGGAAGGTTGGCCCGCTTGGCCTTCAGGTCCCACAGGGCGATGTCCATGGACGCGATGGCCTGGGTTGCCAGTCCCGACCGGCCCACGGAGGCCCCGGCCCAGGCCAGCTTGGTCCACAGCCGCTGGATGTCATTGGCGTCCTCGCCCAGCAATTCGCCGGCGATTTCCCTGGCATGGGCAAACTGCCCGGGTCCGCCCGCACGCTTTGAGTAGCTGAAGCCAAGCCCTTCCGCGCCGTCGGCGGTGCGGATCTCGGTGAACAGGAAGATGACCTCGGTCATGGGCCGCTGGCGGCCGGTGAGGACCTTGGCGTCGCTGACGGGGACCACCAGCGGCAGTGCCACGGAGGACAGCTTGACCCAGTCAATCCGGCTTCCGGCAGTGATGCGCTCGGAATCTTGCAATGGTGCGGCGGGCAATGGCATGAAGAGCCTTTCGGTCCATGGGAAAGCGTTTTCTCAGCGTATCCTACGGTGTTGGGATGCAGTGAACAATGGGGGAGGTGTGATTCGGGTGATGCGCGGGCAGGGTCTGGTGCAGGCAATCACGGCCGGCCGTCATGTCGGTCCAGCCTGCCGGCCGTTCAGCCAACCATGGCCGGCCAGCCAGTTTCGGCACAGCCGGGCCCAGTCGGCCGCGGGATGCGGGCCGGGCTCGTTGACGGCCAGGCCGAGTCCGTGCCGGCCGTGGGGAAAGACGTGAAGCTCAAACGGCACTCCGTGGCGGGCCAGGGCGCCCGCGTGGGCCAGCGAGTTTTCCACCGGGACGGCCATGTCGTCGGCCGTGTGCCACAGGAAAGTTGGCGGCGTTGCCCCGTCCACGGCCTGGTCCGCAGAGAGGGCCCGGCGTTGGGATGCTGCCGGGTGCGGGCCCAGCAACGCCTCGACCGATCCCTCATGGCAGTGGGAAACCATGGAAATCACCGGGTAGGCGAGCACGGCCAGTTCAGGCCGGTCCAGAGCAGCTCCGGCGCCGGCGTCGACCCCCGCGGACAGCGTCGCGGCCAGGTGCCCGCCGGCGGAAAATCCCATGACCCCGATCCGGGAAACATCCACGGCCAGACCGGATTCGCCGCCGCGCAGCCAAGCCAGCACCGCCCGGGCATCCCCCAGCGGCGCCGGGTGCAGGGCGTCCACCGGCCGGTCCGCGGCAACACTGACCGCCGCAACACTGTACGCAAGGACGACGGCGTTGAGGCCCAGCGTGTTCAGCCACAGCGCCACGTCGCGCCCCTCATGCTCGGCATGGTGGTGGTAGCCGCCGCCGGGCAGCACCATGAAGACGGGGCGGCCGGCGAGGTCCGGCGGGCAAAATGCCTCCACCCCGGGGCACTGCGCAGGCTTCCGATTTTCGGCAGGTCCGACGCCGGCCACGGTTACCTTGAAGTGCCGGCCCGCCGGGGCCGTCGCCGGGTTCGCCTGGACAGGGGCTGTTGTCGGGGTCACCGGGGATTCCTTCCAGGGGTGGGGGCAGCGGCCGGTGCGAGGGTCTCGCGCAGGAACGCGAAAGCTTCCGCCTGCATGGGGACCGTGAACTCATGACCGCCGGGCCAAAAGCTGCCGGTGTAGCGGCCGGAGGCATGCAGATCATCGAGCAAGCTGTTGGCATCCCGCATGCCAGCCTCCGGAAACAGGGGGTCCTGGAGGCCGTACTGGACCAGGAAATGGCCGGCTTCGGAGAGCCCCGTCAGCTCCGGCCAGTCGCGAATCCGGGCGAGCCCGGGCGTCTGCAGGAGCCAGGAGTGTGCATCCAGATAAGCGGGAAACAGTGATTCAAAGGTGGTCATCATGGCCGTGACCGCGTAGCTTCGGATGGCCGGGGCCAGGGCGGCCAGCACGACGGCGCGGCCGCCGCCGCCTGAAAATCCAAGGCATCCCAGCCGGGCGGGGTCGACGTTGGGCAGGGAATGCAGCACCTGCAGGGCGGCGAGGTCGTCATGGGCCACGGTGCCGGCCAGACTCGTGCCCGCCAGTCCCGCAGCCTTGGCCACCGTGTCCTCGTGGATGGCGGCGGCAGCGTTGTAGGATTCGGCGGCTCCGGGAGTTCGGCCTTCTTCCCGCCACTGGGCATGACGTGCCGCCAGGGCGTCAGCCGTCCGCCATGGGGGCGTGTTCAAATCGAAGCGGCGGCTGCCCCAGGAAAACGTGTCATGGGCCAGAACAGCAAAGCCCTCCCTGGCCAGATTCGTTGCCAGGGCGCGGCCGCCATAAAGATCGTGGCGCCGCGGGTCCGTCTCCGTGCCCGTCTCCGTGCCCGGCTCGGAGCGGCCCGGCGGGAACTCCACCAGCCTGCTGGCACCGGTGTACTTGTTGCCGCCGTGGCAGTGCAGGGCCAGCACACCGGGCAGCGGGCCGGCGGCACCGGCGGGCCGCATCAGCCAGGCCTGCGTGCGCGGCCCAAAGCCCAGCTGCCAGCTGAGCGCGGAGGTGGTGACGCCGTCGTGCGTGTCCTCCCATTCCACGGCAACGGAAATGTTGGAAGGGGGAGCGGGGACGCCCAGCACGCCGGCCAGCGCGCGAGACCGCGGTGGGACGTCCGCCGGACGGCGGGTGCGGACATGGCCGGGCCAGTCCTCGTAGCCGGGGATGGCGCTGGGCCGCACGGAGGGAGCCACGGGTGCCTTTCGATGGAGCGTGCCGGGCGCCTGAAGGGAACAGGTGCCCGGCACGCGGTGTGGACGGAGTCTTACTTGTCCAGATTCAGGTTGACTTCCTCGACGAACTTGGCGGCCCCGGCTTCGGGGGGCGCCTTTTCAAAGAGGACGTCCGTCATGTTGCGGTTCAGGACCTCCATCGTGGCGGATGAGCCGGCGGGGAACGGCAGCGGCGGGGTCAGCTTCATCTCCGCAACACGGTCAAGGTAGACGGCTTCCTTCTGCTGGTTTTCTTCCAGCAGCGGCTTGACGACGGAGCGCACGTCCAAGTTGGCCGGCATTCCCCGGTCACTCTTGATCAGCTTGCCGGCTTCTTCGCTGTTGACCAGGAAACTGACAAACTTGGCGGCCGCCGCGGTGTTCTTGGACTTCGCTGAGATGCCGTATTCCATGGAGGAGCGCAGCCAGGTCCCGCCCTGCTCGGATTCGCCGGGGAGCTTCATCATGACCAGCTCGTTGCCCGAGTAAGAGTTCATCTGGTTGCTCCAGGAGACCTTCATGCCCTGCTTGCCCTGACCCAGCAGGGTCTGTTCGGGCTGGGCCGAACCGTCCTCAACCACCTGGGAGGCAGTGGGGGAGCCGCCGGACTTTTGCAGCTCAAGGTTCAGTTTCATCCAGTCCGCAACGCGGGCCTCGCTGATGCCCAGCTTTTTTCCGTCGTCGGCATACAGGGGCTCACCGCCCTGGCGGGCCCAAACGGCGAGGAAGGAGTCATTTGCCATTGGCGTGGTGCCGAAGGTGCCTGCCGGCGATCCTTCGGTGATCTTGGTGGCAATGTCCTGGTATTCATCCCAGGTCCACGTCTCGTCGTCGGGCACTTCGACGCCGGCCGCCTTGAAGACTGCGGGGTCAAGAACCATCGCCATCGAGTTCACGCCTGCGGTGATGGTGTACTGCTTGCCGTTGATCTGGCCCAGGTCCACGGTGCCCGGCGCGAATGTGGAGGTGTCGATCTTGTCCTGGACCTTCTCCAGGTCCAACAGGACGCCGCGGCTGGAATACTCGCTGGGGTAGGAGCCGCTCATGGTGATGACATCCGGGGTGTCGCCGCCGGCAACCTGGGTGGCCATCTTGTCCCAGTAGGAACTGAATTCTGTGTTCTCGCCCTTGACCTTGATGCCGGGGTTTTCCGCCTCGAAGGCCTCTATTACTTCAAGTGTCGTCTTGGCGCGGGCATCGTTGCCCCACCAGGCGAATCGGATGGTGACTGGATCGTCCGCGGTCCCCTCCTTCTCGGGGGAGTTGGCGGCCCCGCATCCTGTGAGCAGCAGCGCTGCTGCGGCAAGGGCCGATGTTGCAAGGAATGCCGATTTTTTGAGCTGAAACACCTTTGTCCAACCTCTCATAGTTGCGGTTCCATGCCCTCCGGGCCATTGTGGTCCCGATCACAGAAAACGCTTTCTCGAAATTTACCAAATGGACTGTACAGACGTCAAGAAAACGTTTACTTTGGAATTAGCCACTTGGAACTTGTGGTGTGGATCTCGTCCCTTCGGACCCTCCGGCCAGTGCCGGCCATATGCACCCAAGTACCAAGAATAATGAAAATCTGTCAAAAATTCCCTGACCACGAAACCAAAGGAGGTTCGCATGCTGGTCCACGACCGAGGCAACATTGCCTGCAGTGCACGCATGTTTGACGCCGGGACAGTACATGGGAGGGTCCGGCCATGAGCGCACTGGGCGAGCTCTCCAAAATGAAGCGCCGCACGGTCCCGAAGTCCGCAGCGGAGAAGAAAGACGACCGGCGCGACAACAAGGCCGCATATATCTTCCTGCTCCCGTGGCTGGTTGGCCTTTTGTTCATCACCGTGGGGCCGATGTTGGCCTCGCTGTATCTGTCCTTTACGGATTACAACCTGCTGCAGGCACCCAACTGGACCGGGCTGGACAACTTTTCCAGGATGCTCCGCGACACCCGGCTGCACAATTCCCTCGGTGTCACGTTCATCTACGTTCTTGTGGGCGTGCCCATCCAACTGGCCATGGCGCTGCTGATTGCGTTGGTGTTGGACAAGGGCATCCGGGGTCTGCCGTTCTACCGCTCGGTTTTTTACCTGCCGTCCCTGTTGGGCGGTTCCGTGGCCATTGCGATCCTGTGGAAGCAGATCTTCGGGACCACGGGCCTGGTCAATCAGTTGCTGGCCATGGTTGGCATCCAAGGTCCCGGCTGGATCTCTGACCCGAGCACTGCCCTGGGCTCCATCATCCTGTTGCACGTGTGGACCTTTGGCGCCCCCATGATCATCTTCCTGGCCGGCCTGCGCCAAATTCCTGCCATGTACTACGAGGCGGCCGATGTTGATGGCGCCTCCTGGTGGCAGAAGTTCGTCAAGATCACCATTCCGCTGTTGAGCCCCATCATCTTCTTCAACCTGGTGCTGCAGATCATTGGTGCCTTCCAGTCCTTTACCCAGGCATTTATTGTCTCCGGCGGCAGTGGCGGCCCCTCGGATTCCACCATGTTCTTCACGCTATACCTTTACCAAAAGGGCTTCGGGCAGTTCGACATGGGCTACGCATCCGCCATGGCGTGGGTGCTCCTGATCATCATCGGCGTCTTCACCGCCATCAACTTCGTCGCGTCTAAGTATTGGGTGTTCTACGATGACTAACCTGCAATCCGTTTCCCGGCCCGTCAAGGCGGCCACGCCGCCGGAAGCGCCCCGCAAGAAGCGCAAGAAGACCGAGTCCATGGGTTCCCTGGCCTTTAGCCGCAGGGCCCGGGGCCGCGCCGTGTTCAAGCACGTGCTGCTCATTGTCAGCGGCACCGTCATGATCTATCCACTGTTGTGGATGGTGGTTTCCTCCCTGCGTCCGGATGAGCTGATCTTCAAGGATCCCGGCCTCTGGCTCAGCGAGCTGGACATGACCAACTACAGCAGTGGCTGGTCCGCGCTGACGCACCCGTTTGGGCACTACATGCTCAACTCGGCCATCGTGGTGATCGGCTCCATCCTTGGCAACCTGATTTCCTGCTCGATGGCCGCCTACGCCTTTGCCCGGCTGAAGTTCACTGCCAGCAAGTTGTTCTTTGGCATCATGCTGCTGACCATCATGCTGCCCTTCCACGTGGTCATCGTTCCGCAGTACGTGCTGTTCTCCCAGATTGGCTGGGTCAACACGTTCTGGCCGTTGATTGTGCCCAAGCTGCTGGCCACCGACGCCTTCTTCGTGTTCTTGATGGTGCAGTTCATTCGCGGCATTCCCAAGGACCTGGATGAAGCGGCCCGCATCGACGGAGCCGGGCACCCACGCATCTTTTTGCGCGTGATCCTGCCGCTGATGGTTCCGGCCCTGGCAACCACCACCATCTTTACGTTCATTTGGACCTGGAACGACTTCTTCGGCGCCTTGATCTACCTGACGGACCCGGACATGTTCACCGTCCCCGTCGCCTTGCGCGCCTTCGTCGACTCCCAGGCAGGCACCAGTTGGGGTTCACTGTTCGCCATGTCCATCGTGTCCTTGCTGCCGGTGTTCCTGATCTTCCTGTTTGGCCAGCGATTCCTCATCAAGGGCATCGCGACCACAGGCATCAAATAGCAGGCAGCCGGAAACGACGCGGAGCGCAAAACGGAGCATGAAGGGCTGCGCAGGCCCTGCCTCAGTGGCGAAGCATCCCGGCAGGGGTGCTTCGCCACTTGCATTGGGGATGCGGGCGCTGCCGGCCAGTTGCCGAGGGGCTGTCACGACGCCACAAAGTCATAAGTGGGACGTAGGATGTCCCTAAGGAATTGTGTGCCCGGGTGCCGGGCCTGACTGGAACGGAACCTGAACTTGCCTCTTTTCGACCTGCCCGTTGACCAGCTCCGCGCCTACTCATCGGCCGCCGCGGAACCGGCGGATTTTGACAGCTTCTGGGATGCCACCATCGCCGAGGCCCGTGAATATCCCCTCGCACCACGCTTCACCCCGGTTGAAAACCTGCTGACCGTCATCGACAGCTTTGACGTGACGTTCAACGGTTTCGGCGGCGCCCCGATCAAGGGTTGGCTGCACCTGCCCGCCAACCGCCCGAAGGGTGAACGACTGCCGGTCGTCGTCCAGTACATCGGCTATTCAGGCGGCCGCGGGCTGGTCCAGCAGGACACTTCCTGGGCGCAGGCGGGGTACGCCCACTTCATCATGGACACCCGCGGCCAGGGGTTTGGCGGGATCCTCGGCGACACCCCGGATCCGCATCCCTCGGCCGGAGAAGTTGCCTACCCCGGGCTCATGACGCGCGGCATCAACTCCCGGGACGACTACTACTACCGCCGCGTCTACGTCGACGCCTTCCGTGCCGTCGAGGCCGCCCAGACCCACACGGAAGTCGACGAACACACGGTCATTCTCACCGGCATCAGCCAAGGCGGCGGACTTGCCATCGCTGCGGCCGGGCTCGCCGCTGGCAGGCTCGACGGCGTCGTCGGCGTCCTGCCTGACGTGCCCTTCCTGCAGGACTTCCCCCGCGCCATCGAACTGGCGGTGCGCGGGCCTTACCCGGAAATCCCCGCGCTTCTCAAACGCCACAGGGGCGGCTACGAGGGCATGCTGGCCGTGCTCAACTATTACGACGGCGTGCACCTCGCCCGCCGCTGCACAGCCCCGGCACTGTACTCATCGGCCGGCATGGACGATGTCTGCCCGGCCTCAACCGTGTATGCGTCCTTCAACAGTTATGGGGCGGGCGCCGCCGTGCAGCCGGCAAAAGACATGGAATTCCACCGTTTCAACAACCACGAGGGCGGCCAGGAGCATCACTGGCTCCGGCAGCTGCATTACGTGGCCGATTTGCTGGCCGGATAATTTCGGGAGTATGGTTTGGGCATGACAAACCGTTGGTATGCGTATTTTTCGTTGGCTCTGGAGGGGCCCGCGTCTAACTGACACGCATCCAACCACCTTCAGAGCCAACAGGACAGAGAATTCATTCTCTGTCCTTCGCCATTTCCGGCGGGCTCCGAAGAGGGGGCTCGCTGCCAGCTCCAACAAAGGAAAATCTTCCCATGAGCCTCACAGCAGCCACCGAAACCCCTGCCACACCCGCAGCGCCGCAGACCACAACAAACCTGCGCGTCAGCCAGTTCACGGAATTGCCGTCACCTGCCCAGCTGGCGGAAAAGCTGCCGCTGGATGCACACACCAGCAACGTCGTCGAACGTGGCCGTGACCAGGTTCGGGCCATCATGGACGGCGTCGATGACAGGCTGCTGGTGGTGGTGGGTCCGTGCTCGATCCACGACACCGCGGCGGGGCTGGAGTACGCCCGCCGGCTGGCCGAGACCGCGAAGGCGCATGAGGAAGACCTGCTGATCGTGATGCGCGCCTACTTCGAGAAGCCGCGCACCACCGTGGGCTGGAAGGGCTTGATCAACGATCCCAACCTGGACGGCAGCCACGACGTTGCCAAGGGGCTGGAAATGGCGCGTGAATTCCTGCTCCAGGTTGCGGGACTGGGCCTGCCAACGGGCACCGAATTCCTGGAACCGATCAGCCCGCAGTACACGGCCGACCTGATCTCGTGGGGCGCCATTGGGGCCCGGACCACCGAGAGCCAGATCCACCGGCAGCTCAGCTCGGGGCTGTCCATGCCGGTCGGCTTCAAGAACGGGACCGACGGCGGGCTGCAGGTTGCGCTCGACGCCTGCAATGCGGCAAGCGCCCCGCAGTCGTTCCTCGGGATCGACGGCGACGGCCGTGCCGCCCTTGTCAGCACCGCCGGCAATCAAGACACCCACTTGATCCTGCGCGGCGGGCGCAAGGGGCCGAACTACAAGGCCGCCGATGTGGCGGAGGCGTCCGCGAAGGCCGCCGCCGCGGCCGTCAATCCGCGGTTGATTGTGGATGCCAGCCACGCCAACTCAGGCAAGAGCCACCACCGCCAGGCCGAGGTTGCCCTGGAAATCGGTGCCCAGCTGGAAGCCGGCGACGGCTCGGCGCACACCATCGCAGGCGTCATGCTGGAGAGCTTCCTGGCGGGCGGGGCGCAGAGCCTCGACGTTGAAAAGGTTGCGGCCGGCGAGGCTGAACTGACGTACGGGCAGTCCGTCACCGACGCCTGCATGGACTGGGACGTGACGGCGGAGGTGCTGGCCAACCTGGCCCGCAGCTCGCGCGCCCGCCGCACCGCATAGGCGCGAATGAGTTCGCGAATTCGCGCCCGAAAAACCGGGCTGTGAAGAAACAACTTTCACATAAGCACCATCTGCACCTAGAGTTGGCGTACGAGCAGAAGGTGCCGCGTGCCCGCACCTGGATCTTTTCTAATGAAAAATGGATACCGAGGACAGCGATGACGCAGGAGCAGAATTTCTCCGATGTGAACTTTTTGACGGTTCAGGAAGTGGCCGAGCTCATGCGCGTGTCCAAAATGACCGTCTACCGCCTGGTTCATGCCGGTGAACTGCCCGCCGTCCGTTTTGGCCGGTCATATCGGGTGCCGGCCAACGCCGTCGAAAGCTTCCTGCGCTCTGCCGTGGTGGATGGCACAGAGACGCATGGGCCCGCCGGTTCGGCGCATACAGGGTAAAGGCGGTACCCTAGGAAAGATCCATTTTCGGCTTTGACCGATTCCTGCGATCGGTCAACCTAATCGTTTACGGCCTCATCCGAGGTTGTTCTATGCAGTTTGTGAGGAACTTTCATGGGTTCAGTAGTTAAGAAGCGCCGCAAGCGGATGTCCAAGAAGAAGCACCGTAAGCAGCTTCGCAAGACGCGTCACCAGCGTCGCAACAAGAAGTAAAGCTTCTTCTTCGCAAAAATGCCCGTTCACCGTAGAGGTGTGCGGGTGTTTTTTATGCCCAGGCACGACGCCGGGTCGTCCAGCGGGTGCCCCGCCCGCCAGCGCAGTGCCCGCCCACGCCGTGGGCCACGCTGGGGTCGCCTTGCGCTGGGTGGTTAGCGTTTGCGCACCATGGCGATGCCCTTCCACAGTCCGTAGACCACGCCCGCACCTGTGGCTGCCTTCAGGCCCACGGTGGCGGCGCGGCGCCCGGAACGGTAATCGTAGATGGGCCAGTTGTTGTCCCGCGCATGCTTGCGCAGCTTGGCGTCCGGGTTGATGGCCACCGGATTGCCCACCGCCGTGAGCAGTGGGATGTCATTGTAGGAATCGCTGTAGGCCCAGCTGCGGGAAAGGTCCAAACCCTCACTTTCGGCCAGCGCGCGAACTGCACGGCCCTTGGCCGACCCATGCAGGATTTCACCCACGAGGCGGCCCGTGTAGACGCCGTCTTCAACCTCGGCAACGGTGCCCAGTGCGCCTGTGAGGTTGAGCCGGGCGGCAATGACGCCCGCCACTTCCACCGGGGTCGCCGTCACGAGCCACACTTGACGGCCGGATTTCAGGTGCTCTTGTGTCAGCGCCTTCGTGCCGGGCCAGATCTTGGATTCGATCATCTCGTCGTAGACTTCTTCGCCAAGTTCACGGACAAAATCCGCGCTGATTCCGGCGGCCAGTTTTTGCGCAGAGTCCTGGACAGAATGAACATCATTCATGTTCTCGCCGCGCATGATGAATTTGGTTTGCTTCCACGCGAAGCCCGCAACATCCTGCAGGGTAAAGGCGTGCTTTTGATACATTTTGCGGGCCACATGGAACAAGCTGGCGCCCTTCATCAACGTGTTGTCCACATCGAAGAAAGCAGCCTCACCCTGGTGCTGCTCAGTGGTCGAGGCGGCCTCGGCACTGTTGGTAGTCACGTCGGGCATGGGACGAGTCTAGTCAATCCAGTCCCGGCGTGCCCGTTCCGCCACCTGCCGCAGCGGTTAACTGTGGTGAAACTTTCATTTGCTGTGTGGGGCCGGCTCAAGGCCCGGCATGCCTCGCCTGCCGCCGTGACACACGGGCATGCGTCACCCGGTGCCGCCACTGGGTACCGTTGTAGTCATGGAACCTGCTGCCAACAACCCGGTCACACGCAACACCGCCGCACCCGCCGCACCCGCCGCACCCGCCGACCCTGCCGAAAGCCCTGCCGACGGAGCCGCCGGCCCCAAGACGGGCGCCGGCGAGCCGCTCCTGGAGCTGGTCACCCGGGCCGGCTGCCACCTGTGCGATGACGCACGAGCTGTCGTCACGGAAGTCGCGGGAGCACTTGGCATGTCCTGGAGCGAGGTCTCCATTGACGACGACCCCGAACTGTCAGCACGATTCGGGGAGGAAGTGCCCGTCGTGCTTGTCGATGGCGTCCAGCGGGACTTTTGGCACATCGACCCGAACCGGCTGCGCAGCGTTCTCGGCCGTGCACTGGCCGGACAGTAGTCTCCCGCAGCGCTGTCGCAGCGCGGCCACCATGCCCGTGTCCGGGCAGGCGCACACGCAACCAAGGCGGGTCCTTGCTTTTGGCTGTGGACGGGCCACGCCATACAGTGGTTGCAGGCCGCTGCGGACCTTGCTGACACATGTTCAGCATCTGGACCCGGCCATAGTTTGAGAATGTGGAGTGAAGCCTTGACCTCAGCGCAGACCCCGGAAGAACCGACGGCGGAGCCGGCCCGGCGGCTGCCGCCTGCAACGGTCTCGCGGCTGACGCTGTATCTTCGTACGCTCAATGCCCTGCTGACCGAGGGCACCGAGAGCGTGTCGTCCGAGGCACTTGCCGAGTCGGCTGGAGTGGGGTCGGCAAATGTTCGCAAGGACCTTTCCTACCTTGGCTCTTACGGGACCCGCGGTGTTGGGTATGACGTGGCGAACCTGAGTCGCAAAATTGCCCAGGCACTCGGATTGACCCACGAATGGCGCGTCGCCATTGTTGGTGCCGGCAACCTGGGCCGTGCACTGGCCCGTTACGCTGGATTTGAATCACGGGGCTTTGACGTCGTGGCCCTGCTTGACGCCGACCAGATGATCATCGGCAACGAAATTGGCTGGCTGCGCGTCAGTGACGTCGCAAACCTGGAAAACGTGGTCAAGTCCGCCCGCGTCAACATGGTCGTCCTGGCACTGCCGGCAGCCGTGGCGCAGTCTGTTTGCGACAGGGTGGTGGCGGCGGGCGTCCGCAGCATCCTGAGCTTCGCCCCCGTGGCCCTGACCGTGCCGGAGCATGTGAACCTGCGCAAGGTGGACATGGCCACCGAACTGCAAATTTTGGCCTATCACGCCCAGCGCCTGCAGGAGCCCCGGCTGGAACCGGACAGCCCGGAACGGGCCAGACTGGAACCGGACAGCCTGGAACAGGACAGGCCCGGCGCCTGAGTCCGATGCCCGGGGCAGAAGGCGACAACTGGGTCAGCCAGTGCCCGCTGCCCCAACCAGCCAGTGCCCGGCGCCCGGAGGTTACTGGGCCGCGGTCAGAGCCTGCAGGTCAGCGTTTCTGGGTGCCGCGTCGTGCTTTGTGCGCCAGGAAGAACTCCTTGGCTGGGGACCTGAACAGCATGAACACGGCAACCAGTCCCAAAACTATGCGGGCGCCGGAGTAAAACGAATACGATCCGCCTTCAGGCACCAGCGCAATCGAGATGATGGCAAGGACGAGGGCCGTGATTCGGGCCCAGTTTCTCCCGCGGCGCAGCTTGGCAGCAATCCAAAAGTACCCGAGGACACAGATGGCTTGAATCACCGCCATGAACGCTGCCACCGTGGTGAACAGTTGTTGTTCGGTGACGGCGGCAGCAGCTTCCGGATTGGTGTCCATGGCCTGTCCGACTGTTGAACGCAGCAGTTCCTGCCCGGCGGGAGTTGTCATGGCGAACGCCCAAATAACGAGTGCAACAAGCTGCAGGACTCCGGCTGCCATGATCAGCCTGGTGGCGAGCACCACCCTGTTGGGAGGCGCCAAAGGTGCTCCGGTGTCGGCAGGCAGGCCGGGCTGCTGGCCTTGAAAGCCGGGATAAGACGGCGCCGCCGGCAAGGCTGACGGGGGAGTGAGGCCCTTCTGCGCGTCCTTCACGTCCTGGGGCGGTTCCCATCCGGCTGGTGCGTACTGCCCATAGCGTGGCACGCCTGGGGCGATCTCGCCGTAGCTTCCCGGGCGGGTGGTGGGGTGCTCTTCGGGTTCTTCACCGGGGGTGGTCATGACAGCTGCTCTTTCAGTGTGGCCGAGCGGGGCTTGGCCGAGTTCAGTGTTGCCGGGTGCCCGGCCGGTGGGGCTGGCCGAGCGGGTGCGCCGGCCGCCGGCCAGAAATGGAAAAAGGCCGCGGCAGGGTTTGATACAAACCCTACGCGACCTCTTCCAGCACAACCACCTGCCCCGTTGAATGAGAGCGGCACGGCGTCAAAGCTGCGTACTGAAACTGCGTGCTGAAGCTACTGGCTGACGCCCCTGTGTCGGGAATTGAGCCAGGCAGTGGATTCCGGCAGCCACATCAACACGGCGGCCACAACGCTTAACAAGCCGCTGCCGCCATTGCCGGTAATGAGCAGGACGATGCTGATGAGTGCCACTGCTGACAGTGCCCACCGGGCCCACTGCATGCCTTCCTTGAGCTTCATGGCGCAAACAACGATCGCAGCGATCAGCACCAGCGAAATGATGGAGACCACAATTCCCCGGACCCCTGAACCACGGAAATATGACGAGCTTAAGAGGAAGAGCGAACCGACGAAGGCGAAGAAAGTGAAAAAGAGCCAAATCGCAGCCGTCACCAGCCAGATGATGTAGGAGATCTTCAGCAGCTGGGGCAGGCCGTCCATCTTGAACATTCCGGAAAAGCCGCCAACAGGCAAGACATCCTGCATTGAACGGGGCATATCCTTGGGCAACTCAAAATTGGAGTTGGCGGGTTGCGGCCCGCCGGGCTGTTGATAACCGGGTTGCTGGTACTGCTGCCCGCCCGGAGGCTGGTTGCCGGGCTGTTGGTAGCCCGGCGGTGGATAAGCTGCCGGGGGCTGCTGGTAGCCCGGGGGCTGTCCGCCCGACTGCTGGTAACCCGGGGGCTGACCGCCCGACTGTTCGTATCCGGGCGGGGGTTGTGCGGCACCGCCTTGACTGCCGGCACCGCCTTGATGGCCGGCGTCGTGGTTTGGGGGAGCATTTGGATCGGGCTGGGAACCATAACCGGGAGGAGATGGCTGCGAGCCGGGCTGCTCGGGACCTGGGAACTCATTCGGTGTGCTCATACGATGAACCCTAGTCCCGGGCGGAACGGTTGTATAGGTGTGCAAAATGGCAGCAAAATGCCGGTCCGCCACAGTGTGCGAACCGGCATTGAAACCCGTCGGTCAAGAAGGGTCAGTGCGTTGCGGAAACGCTATGCTGCCTTCACGAATGCCACGTCGAGGGTGATGGTGACCTTGTCGGAAACCAGCACGCCGCCGGCTTCCAGGGCTGCGTTCCAGGTCAGGCCGAATTCCTTGCGGCTGATGATGGTCTTGGCTTCGAAGCCTGCGCGGGTGGCGCCGAACGGGTCAACGGCAACACCGTTGAATTCGCCCTTGAAGGTGACGGTCTTGGTGATGCCGCGGATGGTCAGCTCGCCTGTCAGTTCAAAGTCTTCCTGGTCGCCGGAAACGGCGGAGGAGGCGAACGTCAGTGTCGGGAACGTCTCGACGTCGAAGAAGTCGGCGCTCTTGACGTGGCCGTCGCGGCCGGCGTCGCCGGAGCTGAAGCTGGCTGCCTGGATGGTGGCTGTCACAGCGGAGTCGGCCAGGGTTTCGCCGAGGGTCAGTGCGCCCTCAATTTCGGTGAACTGGCCGCGGACCTTGGAGATGCCTGCGTGGCGGACAACGAAGCCCGCGGAGCTGTGCGTGGGGTCCAGGTTCCAGGTGCCCTGGGCAAGTCCGGTTGATTCAATGGTGGTTACTGACATGTCGTTCTCCTTTAAGTGCTGTTTACACAACGGCAGGATCGCCGGTGTGGTGACCCTTCACATGGCATAAGCATGCGTTTGCATCTAATATTCCCGAGCGGTCAAAAAACTTTCGCGGCGACGGATTAACCCCAAACCAACTAACTTTGAGAAACTGGGGGACATGTCCCGAGTAACAGTTCATCTTCTGCGCCACGGTGAGGTTTTCAATTCCGACGGCGTGCTCTACGGCCGACTGCCCGAGTTCCACCTTTCCGAGCGCGGCCGCGACATGGCGGTGATGGTTGCCGAGCACTTTGCCGCCCTGAAGAACGACGGCGGCGCACCTGTTTATCTTGTCGCCTCACCCCTGACGCGGGCGCAGGAAACAGCGCAGCCCACGGCGGAGGCGCTGGGCCTTGAAATTGTGACCGACCCGCGCATCATCGAGGCGGAGAACCACTTCGAGGGCCTCGTCATGAACAAGGCCGAGTTGCGCAAGCCCAAGCACTGGCCCTACTTCGTGAACCCGTTCCGGCCCTCCTGGGGCGAGGCTTACTCGGCCCAGGCGGACCGCATGCTGGAAGCGGCACGTGATGCCCGCCGTCGTGCCTTCGAGATTGGCGGCGACGGTGCCCAGGCCATCATGGTCAGCCACCAGCTGCCCATCTGGTCCACCCGGCGCAGCGCCGAGGGCAGACGGCTGTGGCACGACCCCCGCAACCGGGAGTGCACCCTGGCCTCGCTGACCTCATTGACGTTCGACGGCGACGACGTGGTCGACGTGGTCTACAGCGAACCGGCCGCCGTGCTGCTTCCCGGCGCGGCAACCACCCCGGGCGCATAGTCCCCGGGCTGCACACACAGCTGACAATCAGCTTTTCGACGTAGCGTAGAACATAATGCCATTTCTGCGCCTGCTCCGTGGCTTCCCAATCAACGAAAGACTTGCGCCGTGACTTCCTCGATGAGCCGTAGATCGCTTCTGGCCGCTGGCGGCGCAGCCTTGACTGTGGCCCTGGCCGCGTGCACCACCAACGACCCGCTGGCGGACCAGGCCAATGCCGGCGACAACAAGAATTACATTGCCGGCGACGGCTCCGTGACGGAATACGGCGCCTCCGAGCGCAAGGACCCCGTGCAGTTCGCCGGCACACTTTTTGACGGCGGCAAGGTCGACGCCGCCGACTTCCCGGGCCAGGTCACGGTGCTGAATTTTTGGTACGCGGCCTGTGCCCCGTGCCGGCTTGAGGCCCCCGACCTGCAGGCGCTCTACGCCGACTTCAAGCCCCAGGGCGTGGAGTTCATCGGGGTGAACATCCGCGACGAAAAGGCCGCAGCGGAGGCCTTCGAACGCAATTTCAAGCTCAGCTATCCCAGCATGATGGACAAGGACGGCGGGGTGCTGCTGGCGCTGACCAAGTATGTGCCGCCGAGCTCCGTCCCCACCACGCTGGTGCTGGACAAGAAGGGCCGCGTCTCTGCGCGCATCCTTGGCGTGGCTGAGAAGGGCACCTTGAAAGCCTTGATCACCTCCGCGCTGGCGGAAAACTAACGGCCTCCCTACCTCCATGAACAATCCCTTTGCCGAAGTCATCAACAGCGGTTCCATTTGGCTGGCCATGCCTGTTGCCCTGCTGGCCGGGCTGGTTTCCTTCCTGTCGCCCTGTGTGCTGCCGCTCGTGCCTGGATACCTGGGTTATGTGAGCGGGCTGACAGGGGCCGACCTGGAAAACCAGCGCCGCGGTCGGATGTTTGCCGGCATTGGCTTGTTCGTGCTGGGTTTCTCGGTGGTTTTTGTGCTCATAGGCGCCATTTTTGGTCAGCTGGGTGCGTGGCTGATGGGGCCCGACGCCGCCTGGGTCACCCAGGTGCTGGGCGCCGTCGTCATTCTCATGGGTGTGGTGTTTCTGGGCGGCATGAGCTGGTTCCAGAGCGAAGCCAAGATCCATGCGAAACCGCCGGCCGGACTGTGGGGAGCACCCATTTTGGGCGTAACCTTTGGACTGGGCTGGGCGCCGTGCATCGGTCCCACGCTCAGCGCGGTGTTGGCCCTGTCGTACTTCGACGGAAGTACGGCCGCCAAGGGTGCGTTCCTGACGTTTATCTACTGTCTGGGTCTGGGGCTGCCGTTCCTGCTGATTGCCCTGGGTGTGCGGCGTGGACTCGGCGCCCTGGCGTTCTTCCGCAGACACCGCCGCGGACTGCAGTACTTTGGCGGTGGCATGCTGATTGCACTGGGTGTGTTGATGGTTTCCGGGTTGTGGGGAACCTGGATCAACGAGCTGCAATTTTGGTTTGCCGATGAAGTGAGATTGCCAATCTAATGAAAGAAAACAGTGGTGAAGAGGCAGTGGTGAAAGAACCCAAAAGCAAGGCGCCGAAGGACGGTGCCGGCAAGGGCGGTGGCAGCGAGGTTGCCCTGCCGCGGCTCGGTTTCCTCGGCATGCTGCGCTGGGCTTGGCGGCAGCTGACAAGCATGCGCACGGCCTTGTTCCTGCTGCTGATGCTTGCCGTGGCGGCCGTGCCCGGCTCGTTGTTCCCGCAACGGCCGTCGTCCCCTGCCGAGGTGACCCAATACCTGAGCGACAATCCGGTTTCCGGTCCCATCATGGACTGGTTCAAGCTCTTCGACGTGTATTCATCGCCGTGGTTCGCAGCCATTTACCTTCTGTTGTTCACGTCCCTGGTCGGCTGTGTGCTGCCGCGCGCGAAGATCCACTGGAAGGCGATGCGCTCGGCACCGCCGCGCACACCCAAGCGGCTCTCCCGGCTGGCGGAATACGGCACAGTGGAAATCCCTGCCGGCAGCGGCATCGACGCGGAGACGGCAGTCAAGGATGCCGCGGAGGTCCTGAAGGCCCGCCGCTACCGCGTGGACGTGCGCGACCTCGACACCGACAGGCCCTCGGTGGGTGCTGAGGTTGGCTTCCTGAAGGAAGTGGGCAACCTGATCTTCCATACGGCCATGATCGGCGTCCTGGCGGCCATCGCCTTCAGTGGCCTCTTTGGCTACAGCGGACAGCGCGTGCTGGTGGAGGGCGACACCTTCGTCAACACCCTGACCGGATATGACACGTTCACCCCCGGCGCCAACTTCGGCGAGGACAAGCTGAGCCCCTACTCGGTGCAGCTTGACCGTCTCGTGGTTAAATATGACCGCTCCACGGAAGCGCACTACGGACAGCCGCTGGACTTCAACGCCACCCTCTCCGTCAAGGACAAGCCCGGCGCCGAAGCTGAAACCAAAACCCTCAAGGTCAACGAACCGGTGGCTGTCGGCGGAACCAACGTGTATCTAGTCGGAAACGGCTATGCCCCCGTCGTCACCATCAAGGACGGCGAAGGCAAGGTTGCCTTCCAGGGCCCCGTCATCACCATCCCCACCGACGGTGCCTATACGTCCTTGATGGTGATCAAGGTTCCCGACGCGAAGCCCGAACAGCTTGGCTTTGTGGGCTTCTTCCTGCCCACGGCACTCGTCGATGAAAAGGGTGTGGCCTTTGGCTCGGACCCGGATCCGTTCAACCCGCAGCTGAACCTGAACGCTTACACGGGCGACCTTGGCCTGGACAGCGGCGTGCCGCGCAATGTTTACACCCTCGACACCTCAAAACTGACCGAGATCAACTCCCGCAACGTTGACGCCGGCGGCATCGTGCTCGCCCCGGGCAACAGCTACACGCTGCCTGACGGCAACGGCAGCATCAGTTTCGACGGCATCAAGCGCTTTGCCGCACTGGACATCAGGCATGACCCGGGCCAGGTCTATGTCCTTGTTTTTGCGCTCCTGGCCCTGGCCGGGCTCATGGCCTCGCTGTTCATGAGCCGCCGCCGTGTCTGGGTGCGGACGGGCAACCACCCGGACGGGCGGACCATGGTGGAATTTGGCCTGCTGGCCCGTGGTGAAGACCACCGCCTTGCAGCCGAATACACAGCCGTCAACAAGGCCCTGCATGCCAAATGGCTGGTGCCCTTTGATCCTCCGGGGCAAAATGGTGAGCAGGCACTATCAACAACCGACAACTCCGCGCAGGCCACCGCCACATCCGGCGCCGCCGCGGCAAGTAAGGACCAGTAATGCCAGAGATCAATGAAGGCTTTGCCCAGCTCAGCGAACAGCTCATGCTGGTTGCCGGATTGGCGTATGCTGTGGCATTTTGTGCCTACGCCTGGGATTTGTTTACCTTTAGCCAGGCCGCCAAAAAGGGCCTGGCAACCGAAGCAGGCGCAGGCCAGGCGTCCGGCGAGGCTGTCGAGAGCAGGGAAGCCGCGCTGGCCGGAGCGGGTGCCCGCGGCGCCGCGGGCCAAGGGCTCGGGGCAGGTCCGCAGGACCGCGGCGTGCGTCCCAGCAGCAAAACCCATGCAGAGTCCGACGGCGTGACGGCCGGGGACTCCATGCGCTACGGCAAGGAACGGAGGGTCGTGGCCAGGGTGGCCGTGGCGCTGACTGTTGTGGCCGCCGTCGTCCAGGGGTTTGCCGTTGTTTTCCGCGGACTGGCCGCGGGCCGCGTGCCGTGGGGCAACATGTACGAATTCTGCACCACCGGCAGTTTTGCAGTTGCGATTGTGTTCCTGCTCGTGCTGACCCGCCGCGACCTGCGCTTCATCGGCACCTTCGTGATCGGCCTGGTCCTGCTGATGATCACGGCTGCGTCGGTGGCATTCTGGACCCCGGTGGGCCACCTGGTGCCTGCGCTGCAGAGCTACTGGCTGGTCATCCACGTGTCCATCGCCGTGCTGTCCTCCGCCTTCTTCACACTGACGTTTGCGATGTCGGTGCTGCAGCTGTTCCAGTCCCGTCGCGAGGTCGCCATTGCCAGCGGGAAGAAGGACAAGGCGCCTGTCATGCGTCTTGTGCCCAATGCGCTGAGCCTGGAAAACCTGTCCTACCGCATCAACGGCATCGCCTTTGTTGGCTGGACGCTGACCTTGATGTTCGGCTCCATCTGGGCCGAAAAGGCGTGGGGCCGCTTCTGGGGCTGGGACACGAAGGAAGTCTGGACGTTCGTCATTTGGGTGGTTTACGCCGGCTACCTGCACGCCCGGGCTACAAAGGGCTGGACCGGCACGCGTGCCGCCTGGCTCTCCATCGTTGGCTACCTCTGCGTGGTCTTCAACTTCACCATCGTGAACATGTACTTCTCGGGCCTGCACTCCTACGCGGGCGTCGGCAGCTGACCCACACCCAAGGCGCGTGCCGCCGTCGTTCCTTCCATGGACGACGGCGGCACGCGCCTTTTGCGTTAACCGCCACCCCGGGGTGGTGCGCGCGGCCGGGACGGCATCTCCGGTGGTGGGGCAAACTCCGGTGGCTGGCCGGCCGGCCTGTCCTGCGCTGAACTGGTGGCGGGGGGGGGGGCCGGAAGGGGGTTTGGGGGC